>URNU01000244.1 GCA_900549275.1 uncultured Collinsella sp.
GACGGAGGAAAACGGATCATTTTGGCCTTGCGAGGGCTGCCACGTGACCCGTCTGCCACGAAATGGGCCCATCTACTACGTTTAAGCCGCTACCCTCAACCATGCCAAAAAACGCGAAAACAAAATCGCAGGTAGAACGCCTGCGATTTTTCATGAAAAGCGGGTATGGTCGGGAATATTGAGTCAAACGTAGTAGATGGGCTGATTTCGTGGCGGGCGCCGTCAGCCGATCCCCGCGGGCGGAAGAAAACGGATCATTTTGGTCCCGCGAGACTTGCGGAGGCGCTCGTGCAGGACCGCCCGAACAAAACTATGTCGGTTTACTACGATGAATTCGACATCCCCGACCATGACTGCATTTTTCCAAATATCGCAAGCGCTCTACCTGCGGTTTTGCAAGCGCACAATTTGCTGTGGTCGAAGGTAGGAGATTCATCGTAGTAAACCGGCATAGTATTGAAATGGCATTAAATCGGTAGCAGCCATTTTGCTCTGCCGGAGCGGTTGATCGCTGGGTAATTACCCTCGCAGGTAGGCGATGGCGATCTGCGTGCGGTTGCGCAGACCCATCTTTGCCAGGATCGAGCTGATGTGGTTGCGTACGGTGCCTTCGCCCATGTAGGCGGTGGCGGCAATCTCCTTGTTGTCGAGGCCACGGGCGATGAGCTCGGCGACTTCGAACTCGCGGTCGGTTAGGCTGGCGAAGGCCGCGGACCGGCGGGGCGTGCCCGCCTCGATGCCCGTTCCGTCAAAATCGATGTCCTCGATTGCCTTGCCCTCGAGCACGCGTTTGCCGTCCATGACCTGCGTCAATGCCGGCGGAATGGTAGCGATATCGGTTTTGATCAGGTAGCCGCGGGCGCCCAGTTTGAGCGCCGACACAATGTACTCGTCATCCGAGAATGTCGTCAGAAACACCACGCGCGCCGCAGGGTCGCGCTCAAGGATCTCGCGCGCCGCCGAAAGTCCGTCGCGTCCCGGCATCTGAATGTCGAGCAGCGCGATGTCGGGCACGTGTTCGGCGTAGAGCGCGACCGCGTCGTCGCCATTGGCGCCGGTGCCCACTACCTCGATTTGCGGCTGGGCGCCCAGGATAATCTTGAGCGAATCGACCACCAGGCGGTCGTCGTCGACAACGATGAGCCTCATCGGCCCTCATCTCCTTGCTGTTTGGGAACGGTGGCAAACACACGCCAGCCGGCGGCGCCGGCACGCGGGCCAGCGGTGAAGGTGCCGCCAAGCGCCTCGATGCGCTCGCGCATGGAGGCAAGCCCCATGCCTCCTGTGACGTTGCGGCTGTTTGCTTGGACCCCGCCCGCGCCATCATCGGTAACGATGAGCTGGTAAAATGACGGATGCTCCATGCATCGTACAGTGACAGCATGGGCGCAAGCATGGCGCATGGTGTTGGAGAGCGCCTCGCGCAGGACCGCCGCAAAGCAATTGGCGACGTTTGCGGGCGCATGTTCGGTCATAACTTCAAGCTCAATCTGCGGACCGCCGTCCGAGCGCGCGCCTTCAACAATGCGTTCGAGCTGCACGGAAAGGTCGACGGCGTTGTCGTTGAGCGCGTGGACGCTGGTGCGCACAAGCTGGAGCGCCTCGTCAACCGTGCGTTTGACGTCGGCGAAATCGGCGGCGACCCTGGGCTCGTCGGCATGGACCACGCGCAAGGCTTCGGCTTGCAGTGAGGCGCGCGTGAGCTGGTGCCCGACGTTATCGTGGATCTCGCGCGCGATGCGGGCGCGCTCGGCGAGTGTCGCGAGCTCGACTTCGTAGTCCTGGCGGTCGGCAAGATCGCGGTTGCGCGCTTCGAGCGCCAGAGCACGTTCCTGCAACTCGTCGCGGATACGGCGCATGCGCTGCTGCTCGCGCTCTAACTGGGCGGTACGTAGCGATAACAAGGTGGCGGCAACCGAAAGGATGGCGGTCAACAGGAGCGTTCGGGCGGCGAGCGCATCGGCGCGAAGGTTCGCGACAAGCGCAAAGGCAAAAGCGGGGCCAATGCCCAGCGCGACCCAGGCGTGCTCGCGGCGCACGCGCCGCGCGATGTCATAGAAGGCGAGGGGTGTAAACGGCATAAACGGCGGCACAAAGACGGCCGCGATGATGTAAGCGTAACTTGCGGCCTCGCTTGTGCGGCGCGTGCGTTCCTCCTGTGCGACCTCGGCCAGTGAGGTGACAATAACGCCAAGGCAAAACGCCGCGACCAGGCGAGCGTCCACAGCAAGGCTCGTGGCGGCCGCAATGCAGCACGCCAGCACGATCGATTTGTCGAAAAGCCTGTTCATACGGGTATTGTACGCGAAGCCGTGCGTGGTGGAGGGGCCGCCTGCGCAACTGTGACATTCCTCCCGCGCGGCAAAGCGGCGTCGATCGCTCGCGCGAGCGGGGGTTTCGCCTCCGCCCCCTCGCACTCGTGACAAAGCTCACTGGCGCGCGCCGGCGGCTCCTGCGATGATGCAATCGTACCGGGCCGCAATCAACAGAAGGGCCGCCTCATGACAGACATCGTCCACGTCGAAAACCTCGTCAAGCGCTACGATGACCTTATTGCGCTCGACCACTTTAACCTGAGCATCGCCGCCGGCGAGATCTTTGGCCTGCTGGGCCCCAACGGCTCGGGCAAGACCACGTCCATCAACTGCATTCTGCAGCTGCTT
>URNU01000245.1 GCA_900549275.1 uncultured Collinsella sp.
CACCAAGAGCTTTGAGGACCTGGCCGCACTCCACGCGGCAAGCCCCGTGCCCATCGTGGTGGGCGGCGGCGTCAAGACGGCCGACCTGCCACAGCTCAAGGCCACCGGCGTCGATGGCTTCTTTGTGGTGAGCGCTGTCTGCAGTGCCGACGACCCCTACGCCGCCGCCAAGGAGCTCGTCGATACCTGGCAGCAGGCATAGGCATAGGCCGAGCAGCTTATTCGCGGCCTCATATCTTCAGCAATGGAAAGCGCATCCCAGTTTGGACCTCCATTCCGGGATGCGCTTTCCGCATGCGACCCTTACCCCGCCAGATACGCTTCCAACGCCGGCAAGGTCGCCTCCGCATCGCGCCGACCGATCTGATAGATACGCTCGAGCTCATCCGGTTCACGGCACAGCGACGGTACCTTCACCGATTCGCTCGGCCGCACCACAAAGACCTCGCCGGCAGCCTCGCGACGTGCCAGGTCGTCGAGCGTAGCATTGTAGACCTCATGCCGATGCTCAAGCGCTGCGACAAACTCCGGGTAGTGACGGAACACGCGCCGCAGCATGGGCATCACGCTGTTGGGCTGTTTCACAAAGCCAGCCGGCTGTGTGAGCACCACGATATTGCGGTCATACCCCTGCGCAAACAGCCAAGCGCTGGGAATTGAATCAGCCACGCCACCATCAAGATACTTATGTCCGTCAATAGCAACGGGACGCGTCGCCACAGGAATAGCCGACGACGCCCGGATCCACTCGATATCGCGCTCATCGCCATAAGGCAGGTCGTGATAGACGGCCTTGCCCGTCTCGATATCGGTGCACACGCACGTAAACCGCATGGGGCAGGCGCGATATGCCTCCAGGTCGATGGGATCGCGCTCGATGGGCACCTCGTGATAGGCAAAGTCGGCATTGTACATATCGCCGGTTCGCAGCCAGCTGGTCACGCTCGCATAGCGCTTGTCGGCGCAATAGGCCTTGTTGTAGCGAATGGCACGGCCGATCTGGCGCGATTTAAAGTTGTAGCCAAACGCCGCGCCCGCCGAGACACCCACCATATGGTCGCAGGTCAAACCGTGCTCCATCCATACGTCGAGCACGCCCGCCGTATACATACCGCGGTAGCCGCCTCCCTCGAGCGCCAGCCCCACCGTGCGCGTCATATTTGACTGTGCCATGCGACCATCTCCGTTCCTGCGTTTTTAACCGGGACAAGTATACCCGTCAACATATATCGTCTCAGCCGCATTTTTATCAAGCATCGCATCGTCGCGCTACCGCTTGTCGAATAATAGCCGCCCGCAGCATGTGCACCCATCTATAATTGTGCACTGCTGTTTATGCTACTCAGCAGTTATCAACAGCGAACATTCGTCGGCAAATTAACCCAACAACGCAGCAAGACGGGGGCCTGGATACACGCAAGACGCCGAGTAACGACGCGTGTACACAACGAGCTCGCCCGACGCAATCCGCCCCGACCTCAGAAAGCCGCTTAGAACATGGATACTGTCAGCAATTACACCGAAACGCTCGAAAAGACCGTCCGCGACCTTCTCGAGCGTCAGGATGATCTGATTAGGACCGCCTTTACCGACCAGCTTACCGGACTTGGCAACCGCGGCGGCTTTGCCCGCTCCCTCGAGGAGCTCTGGGAGCAGGACGCCCCCGTTACCATGGCGTTCATCGATATCGACAATCTCAAGCACTGCAACGATGTCTTTGGCCATGACGAGGGCAACCGCTATATCTTGCAGGTAAGCCTTTATCTCAAGCTGTATATGAAGGTAGACGAGGCGGCATTTCGTCTGGGAGGCGACGAGTTTGCCATCCTATCTACGATTGCGACCGAGGACGACCTCGCCGAACGTCTGGAACACTGCCGAACGATCCTGCTCAAAAACAACGATTCCGAGATGCCCCACTCGTTTAGCTACGGAGTGGCACACGCCGACCCCGCCCTGGGCGAAGCCTCCAATCGCATGACACTCGATGCCGACCATCGCATGTACGACTACAAGCTACGTCATGCCATGCATCTTGATCGACGTAATATCGCGCAAGTCCACACCGACGACTTCGAAATAAGCGACCGTATTTTCGACGCCTTTTCGATGCTCAACGAAGGCCGTTATTTCTTTATCGAAAACTTGGACAAGGACCGCACCCTTTGGTCGCAAGGTGCCTTGCGCGATCTCGGTCTTCCTTCGGAGCACATAGACAGCTGCCGCGATTTCTGGAAAACGCGTGTCCATCCCGATGACCTCGAGGCCTACGCCAACGACATCAACCAGATCTTTAACGGCTCCAAACACCGCCGCGTCATGCAGTACCGCATGCGCAATGCCGCGGGTGACTACGTTCTCTGCCGTGCTCGCGGGTTTCGCATCGACGGCGACGGAAATGCCCCCTCGCTCTATGTCGGCGAACTTGTCAACCACTCACTTGCCGAGACCGTCGACGCCGCCACGGGCCTCGGAACGCAGCGTATGCTGATCAACGCTATCGATGCCTGCCGCCGCGATCGTTGCGAGACAGGGCTTATAGCGGTGCGCGTTCGTGGCACGACAAAGCTCAACGAGCTCTACGGGGCCGAGGCTGTCGACAACATGCTTGCCGAATACGCAGGCCGCATGCTGTCGATCACCCG
>URNU01000246.1 GCA_900549275.1 uncultured Collinsella sp.
GTCGGCCTCGAGCACCACGCGGGAGCGCAGGCCGTTTTGCAGCAACGTCTGCTGGGCCTCGGCAAGGCCGAGCTCCAACGGCAGACCGGCATGCCAAATGGAATCGCGCGCCGCGGCACCCGAGCCGCCGTTATGGCCGCTGATCAAAATCTTGTCGGCGGCACCCTTGGCCACGCCGGTAGCAATGGTGCCGACGCCGGCCTCGCTGACCAGCTTGACCGACACGCGCGCACCGGGGTTGGCGTTCTTAAGATCGAAGATAAGCTCCGCCAGGTCCTCGATGGAGTAGATGTCGTGGTGCGGCGGAGGCGAGATCAGGCCGATGCCAGGCGTGGACTGACGGACCTCGGCGATCCAGGGGTAGACCTTCTTGCCGGGCAGGTGGCCACCCTCACCGGGCTTGGCACCCTGGGCCATCTTGATCTGAATCTCAAAGGCGCTGCAAAGATAGCGGCTCGTCACGCCAAAGCGCGCACTTGCCACCTGCTTGATCGCTGAGTTCTTGGAGTCGCCGTTGGCCAGCGGGGTCTCGCGACGCGGATCCTCGCCGCCCTCGCCCGAGTTGGAACGGCCATGCAGGCGGTTCATGGCGATAGCCATGCACTCGTGTGCTTCCTTGCTGATGGAGCCGTACGACATGGCGCCGGTGTTAAAGCGGCGGACTATGTTGAGCGCGGGCTCCACCTCGTCGAGCGAAACCGGCGTGCGGCCACTGGCATCAAAGTCGAGCAAGTCGCGCAGGCGCACGGCACGGCCGGTGCGGTGCAGGCGGGCGCTGTACTCCTTAAAGGTGTCGTAGCTGTCCTCACGGCAGGCGGTCTGCAGCAAGTAGACGGTCTGCGGATCGATCAGGTGATCCTCGCCGCCGAGCGGGCGCCACTTGGTCAGGCCCAGTGTGGGCAGCTGATCGGGAGCCGGACTCTTAAGGATGGCGAGCGCGGCGTCGTAGCGCTCGTTTTGCTCGCGTTCAACGTCCTCGACACCCATACCGCCTACACGGCTCACCGTGCCGGCAAAGTACGCGTTGACGAACTCCGGCGTAAAGCCCACGGCCTCGAAGATCTGCGCAGAGTGGTAGCTCTGCACCGTGGAGATGCCCATCTTGGACATGATGGAGACGATGCCCGCCGTCGCAGCCTTGTTGTAGTTGGCGATGCCCTGCTCGGCCGTCACGTCCAGGTCGCCGCGTGCCGCCAGATCTCGGATGCACGCATGTGCGTTGTACGGATAGATGCCACTCGCAGAGTAGCCCACCAGTGCCGCAAAGTCATGCGGGGACGCGGCGTCGCCGCACTCCACCACGATGTCGGCAAAGGTACGCACGCCGGCGCGGATCAGGTGGTTGTGCACGCAGCCCACAGCGAGCAGCGACGGCACGGGCACCTCGCCCGCAGCGGCACGATCGCTCAACACCACGATGTTCACGCCGTCGCGGACCGCAGCCTCAACGTCCTCTGCAAGCTGCTTGAGCGCAGCCTGCAGCGCGCCCTCGCCGGCATCGCGGCGGTACACGGCACGGAAGCGACGGGTCTTAAAGCCCACGCGGTCGATGGCGCAGATGCGGTCGAACTCCTCCTCGCTCAGCAGCGGGCGCTCCAGGCGCACCAGCTGGCAGGCCGTACGGGAGTCCTCGAGCAGGTTGCCGTGGTTGCCCAGGTAGAGCGTGGTCGAGGTGACCATGTGCTCGCGCAGGGCATCGATCGGCGGATTCGTGACCTGGGCGAACAGCTGATAGAAGTAGTCGAAGAACGAGCGCGTCTTCTTGGACAGGCAAGCCAACGGTGCGTCGATGCCCATCGAGGCGAGCGGGGCCTTGCCCTGCTGGGCCATGGGACGCACGACCTCGTCGACGTCATCCCAGTGGTAGCCGAGCTTGGCCATGCGCACGGCGGCGGGCACCTCGGCGTCCTCGGCGGGCGTTGCCGCAACGGGCTCATCAAGCGCGTCAACGGTCAGTGTCTCCTCGGCAATCCAGTCGCGGTAGGGCTTTTCCTTGGCGTAACGGGCGCGCAACTCGTCGTTGTAGATCACACGGCCGCGGGCAAAGTCGACCTCGAGCATCTGGCCCGGCCCCAAACAGCCGCTCGTCAGAATGTTCTCGGGGCTCACCTCGATGGTGCCCACCTCGCTTGCCAGCATAAAGCGACCGTCGCGCGTCACATAGTAGCGGGCGGGACGCAGGCCGTTACGGTCGAGGGCGGCACCCAGCGTGCGACCGTCGGTAAAGGCGATGGCGGCCGGGCCGTCCCACGGCTCCATGAGCATGGACTGGTAGGCGTCGTAGGCGCGGCGCTCCTCACTCAGGCTGTCGTTGTGGTCCCACGGCTCGGGCAGCAGCATGGATGCGGCACGCGTGAGCGGACGGCCGTTCATGACCAAAAACTCGAGCACGTTGTCCAGAATCGCGGAGTCGGAACCCTCGCGGTTGATGATGGGCATCACGCGCTCAAGATCATGCTGCAACACGGGGCTGTACAGGTTGGGCTCGCGGGCGCGGATCCAGTTGACGTTGCCCTTGAGGGTGTTGATCTCGCCGTTGTGAATGATAAAGCGGTTGGGATGCGCACGCTCCCAGCTGGGCGTGGTGTTGGTGGAGTAGCGCGAGTGGACGAGCGCCACGGCCGTCTTGACGGCGGCGTCGTT
>URNU01000247.1 GCA_900549275.1 uncultured Collinsella sp.
AAGGACGTCGGCACCATCGCCAGCTTCCACGAGACCTCGATGGACCTGCTGGGCAACAACCCCGAGTTCGATCTGTTCGACAAGCACTTCCCCATCATGTCCAACATCACCACGCGTCCGCCGCACTACATTGGCCCGGACGGCCGCCTGGACGACTGCCTGGTCTCCAACGGCTGCAAAATCTACGGCACCGCTCGCCACTCGATCCTGTCGACCGATGTCATCATCGAGGAGCGCGCCGTGGTCGAGGACTCCGTGCTGCTGCCGGGTGCGCACGTTAAGAGCGGCGCGCACATCTGCCGCGCTATTTTGGGCGAGAACTCCACGGTCGAAGAGGGCGTGAAGCTCGGCTCTGTCGATACCACCAAGGATACGGCCGTCGTTGGAAATGACGTCGTTATCGGGAAGGGGGAATGATCCGATGATCAATCGCAAGGCCATCGGTTATATCACCGCTAACTACTCTTCGACCTATGGCAGCGTGCTGCTCAAGGACCGTCCCATCGCGTCCGTTCCGTTTTTGGGCCGCTACCGCCTGATCGACTTCCCGCTGTCCAACATGATGAATGCCGGCATTAAGACCGTCGGCGTCGTCATGCCGGGCAACTACCGCTCGCTGATCGACCACGTGGGCTCGGGTAAGGACTGGGGCCTGGACCGCAAGAAGGGCGGCCTGTTCATGGTGCCCGGCAACGCGTATGGCACCACCAAGGGCGGCATGCGCTTCCTGCTGCGCGATATCATCTCCAACAAGACACTGTTCCAGCGCTCGGACAAGCCCTATGTTGTGATGATGGG
Source organism: uncultured Collinsella sp. (assembly GCA_900549275.1). Lineage (GTDB taxonomy): Bacteria > Actinomycetota > Coriobacteriia > Coriobacteriales > Coriobacteriaceae > Collinsella. The sequence goes on from URNU01000247.1 coordinate 799, forward strand.
CACCAACATCATCTTCAACATGGACCTCAACACCATCATCGACGCGCACGAGAACTCCGGTGCCCAGATGACCGTGGTGTACTGCAAGGCCACGCGCAACGTCGATGACGAGACCAAGCTCGAGATTAACGAGAACGGCCGCCTGACGGGCGTGAGCGCCGGCGTCGTGTACGGCGACAACGCCTCTATGGACTGCTGCATCGTCAACCGTGAGACACTGCTCGAGATCATCGACCACTACCAGGCCGCCGACTATCTGGACCTGCTCGAGGCACTTCAGGGCGACTTTGGCAACATCGACGTGTGCAGCTACGAGTACAAGGGCGAGGTCGTGGGCGTGTTTAGCGAGAAGTCGCTGTATCGCCGCAGCATGGACCTGCTCGACCAGACCGTGGCCGACCAGCTCTTCGATCCCGAGCGCCCGATCCTGACCAAGGCTCACGACGTGCCGCCTTCGCGCTATGCGACCGGCAGCCACGCGTGCAACTCGATCATCTCGGCCGGCTGCATCATCAAGGGCACCGTGCGCAACTCGATCCTGTCGCGCGGCGTCGTGGTCGAGGAAGGCGCCTCGGTGACCAACTCGATTATCAACCAGAGCTGCATCATCAAGAGCGGCGCACGCGTCGAGAATGCCATCCTGGACAAGAACAACGTGGTTCCCACCAACACCGAGCTTCGCGGCACGCCCGAGAACATCCTGGTGCTGGGCAAGGCTCCGTTAACTTCCGACACCACCATCGTACGTTAACGTTGGCACCGCAACATCGCTCGTAACATGTAGAATAGCCGCCCGGTTAGCGCCAGGCGGCTATTCTCGAATTGCAACATGGGAGACAATATGGCTGATTCCAGCAAAAAGATGCAGATCGTGTTTGCCTCGGCCGAGTGCGCACCGTTTGTTAAGACCGGTGGCCTAGGTGACGTGGCGGGTTCGCTGCCTGCGGCACTCGTGCGCGCCGGCGCCGAGGTTATCGTGATGGTGCCCAAGTACGCCACCATCAAGGACGAGTACAAGGCGCAGATGGAGCACTTTGCCGACTTTTACGTGAGCCTGGGCTGGCGTAACGAGTACTGCGGGCTGGAGAAGCTCGAGCACGACGGCGTCACCTATATGTTCGTGGACAACGAGCGCTACTTTGCGCGCGATTACCCGTACGGCTTCTTTGACGACGGCGAGCGCTTCGCGTTCTTCTCCAAGGCCATCACCGAGAGCCTGCAGCACCTGCCGGCAGGCTTTGAGTGCGACATCCTGCACTGCAACGACTGGCAGACGGCACTGGCGCCCGTGTTCCTGCGCGAGTTCTACCAGGGCCTGCCGCTGTACGACCGCGTCAAGACCGTGTTCTCGATCCACAATGTGGCGTTCCAGGGCCAGTTTAGCGACACCGTGATGGAGGACATCCTGGGTGTAGCGCATATTCCCGCGGCCGCCACGCAGCTGCGCTGCGATGCCTGCAGTATCAACTATATGCTGGGCGCGCTGCACTATGCCGATGCCATCACCACGGTGAGCCCCACCTATGCGGGCGAGATCCAGACGCCCGAGTTTGGCGAGGGCCTTGACGGCGTGCTGCGCGAGCGCTCCTACGCGCTGCAGGGCATCCTCAACGGCATTGATGTGGCGGGCTTTGACCCGGCGACCGACAAGCGCATTGCCGCCAACTACACCGTGAAGGACCGTTCCGGCAAGGCCGTGTGCAAGGCCAAGCTGCAGGAAGAGCTGGGACTCGAGGTTCGCGACGACCGCCCGCTTATGGTGATGGTCACGCGCCTGACGCGCCAGAAGGGCATGGACCTGGTCATGTACGCGCTCGACCGCATCCTGTCCGGCGGCGT
>URNU01000248.1 GCA_900549275.1 uncultured Collinsella sp.
ACGGGCGATGCTACAATCTGACTCGTACTTGAAACGCATCAAAGGGGCCGCTATGGCAAAGGTTAAAATCAGCGATGTCGCGCGCGAGGCAGGGGTTTCGCTGGGCACGGTATCCAACGCGCTCAACCATCCCGAAAAGCTGCGCCCCGAGACCCTCAAACTCATCAACGAGACCATCAATCGCCTTGGCTACCTGCCCAACCAAAGCGCCCGTCAGCTCGCAGGCGGCACCACCAAGTCCTTTGGCCTGGTCCTTCCCCGTCTCGACCATGGCTTCTCGCTCCAAATTGCCAGCGGCGCCCACAACGAGGCCCGCAAGCACGGTTACGACCTGCTCATCGCCAACGCCGATAACGACGATATTCTCGAGGACCATTACCTGCGTTATTTTATGGGCACGCAGATGTCCGGCGTCATGGTTCAGCCCATGGCGTCCCCCGACTGGCACCCCGCAATGACCAAAATGCCCGTGCCGATCGTCTATCTGGACATCCACTGCTCCGAGCCCGGTTACTACGTTGCCGCCGATAACGAGGCACAGGGGCGCATTATCGCCGAGCTCGCCATTGCCCGCGGCGCACACCATATCACCGTTGTGGGAAGAGCGGCATTCATGCAGCTCACCCTGCGCGTGCTTGGCATTCACAAGGCCCTCGCCCTGCATCCCGATATCAAAATTGAGGTCATTGACGCCGGAGAGTGGAATACCGCAGTCGACGGCTACAGCATCGGCGCGCAGATTGCCGAGCGCTCTTCCGACGAGCGCCCCGATTTTGTCATCGGCCTTTCCGATGTATTGGCCTCGGGCGTTATCTCAGCGTTGATCGACAAAGGCATCTCCGTCCCCGAGCAGGTCCGCGTGGCCGGCTGCGACGGCAACCCACTTGCATGGAGCGGGTCGGTCCCGCTCACCACGGTAGCACCGCCTGGCTACGAAATCGGCCGTAAGGGCGTACAGCTGCTCATGGAGCAGATCGAGAACAAGCCCATCGCCAAGGCCAAACGCGTCCGCATCGGCTCCGCTGCGCGCACCGTCACCACGGGCACGGCAACCGAGGACATCAACCGTCAGGAACTCGTGCGGCCGTTCCTCTTGGAGCGCGCCAGCACCCAGGCGAGCAACCAGACCGACGCCACGGCCATCAACCTAGGCGCATATCTATAGCACGTCGGCCAGTATGCCAAAACGCCGCTTAAGCAAAAGAGGCCCGACCATTGCCGGACCCCTTTTGCTTAAGCGTAAATGTGGGCAATTGCCCGTTTCAACGCCGCAGCTGTCTAGCGCACGGCCTTGACCGCCGCCGTCAAATCGAACAGCGTGTCGAGCACGGCCTCGCAGCCATCCACCACGTCCTGCGGCAGCGGCACGATGTCGGGGACGGCAAAGACATGGCAGCCGGCCGTAATGCCCGAGACGCAGCCGTTGCGAGAATCCTCGACCACGGCACATTCCTCGGGGGCAAAGCCCGCGCGCTCGCAGGCAAGCAGATACATCTCGGGGTTGGGCTTACCGTGCACGACGTCCTCGCCGCAGGTCACCGTTTCAAACTTGTCAAAGAGTCCGACCATCTTAAGGTTGCGCTCCGCTGTAACGTGGCGCGACGAGGTCGCAAGGCCCACGTGATAGCCCGCAGCCAGCAGCTCGTCTAGGCACTCGGCGGCGCCGGCCTTTAGTTCCAGTTCGGTCTTGACTATCTCGTCGCGAATCTCCTTGTGGCGATGATAGATCGCCACAGCGGTTTCTCTGCTGCCGTAATGTGCCTCAAGAATGTCCATGACATCGGGCAGTGTGCGACCGATAAACTGATGGATCAGCGCATCATCAATCGCGAGCCCCAGCTCAGCGGCGCCTGCCTTCCAGGCCTTAATCCCCAAACGCTCGGTATCGACCAGCGTTCCATCCATGTCAAAAATAACAGCCTTGATCATATCGGTCCCCCATCGACTCTCGCTGTCGCGTTGCTGCAACTCTACCGCATTTGGCAACTTGTATATAACGTATATACCATATTGCACTTTCGTTACACAGATAGAAGTCTTATGGCAAGTAACGCATTAGGATTATAGTTTTCGATCGAGTACTCAACGATAAGGATTGCTTCATGCTTTCAGACACTACTGCACCTGCAGAGGAGCTTCAGGACAAACTCACGACGCTCGAGCAGTTGCTTTTGGCATACGGACGCGTCGCCATCGGCTTTTCCGGTGGCGTCGACAGCAGCTTTTTGGCCGCGGTCTGCGCCCGCATCATGCCTGCCAGCACGCTTCTCGTTCACCTCACCACGCCGCTCATCGGCACGCCCGAACAGATCTCGTTTGAGCGATCCGTTGACGGGCAAACCAATGAGGGACCGCATTTTAAGCTCCCCGTGCTCAATCTTTCGGTGGATCAGCTGCAGCTCCCCCAAGTAGCCTGCAACGACGCCAACCGCTGCTACCACTGCAAGCGAGCCGGCTTTACCGCTATCGTCAACCATGCTAAGTCGTTAGGCTTTCCCACCGTCATCGATGGCAGCAATGCAAGTGATCGCGGCGACTACCGCCCTGGTATGCGCGCGGCAAAAGAGCTCGGCGTACGCTCCCCTCTCATGGAGGTCGGCTTTACCAAGGACGAAGAGCGCGAGCTGCTGCGC
>URNU01000249.1 GCA_900549275.1 uncultured Collinsella sp.
TGAGCCTTTGACAGCGTGCGGTTGGCGACGCCCGCAAGCTTGCGGCCGGCAAGAGCAAGAGACTGGGCCATCTGGTTGGCGATAACGCCGCACCCGATCACAGCCCAACGAAGCTCGGGTGCCGTAAAGATATCATCGGGGAACGGCTTGCCCTGGACCGAAGCGAACGCTGCCTTTGCGGCTGCCGCAGAGTCGAGTGGAGCCTGCTTGGAATCTGCCATATGTGCCTCCTGAATCATGGGACGTCTTGCATTTCTGCCGCCTATATATTCGCACAAATGCGCACGTATGTGCGTACTTCTACGTATATTACGGGTAAATGGTCAATAATCTGCAACAGACGACGCATATACACGCATTGTCACGCAATCATACGCACGTAAATACGCACTAATGCGCACCACCTGATCCCTTGGGGACGGAGGAAAACGGATCACCAGCACCCTTGCGGACGATAATGATCCGTTTTCCTCCGTCCCCAAGGGATCAAAAAAGGCCCGGGTGCCGTAGCATCCGGGCCTTTGCTAGCAACTTGATGTTGCGGGCAGCTTAGAACTTGTGGCCGCACTTCTTGCAGACACGCAGCTTGTTCTTGCCGTCCTTCTCGTGACCGACGCGGGTAACCTTACCGCACTCGGGGCAAACGAGATTGACGTTGGAGGCGTCGATGGGAGCCTCCTGCGAAACGATGCCGCCCTGCTGGTTGGCAGCGTTGGGCTTGACGGCCTTCTTGACGACCGAAACGCCCTCGACAACGACCTTGTTCTCGGCGGGGAGAGCACGCAGGACAACGCCCTGCTTGCCGCGATCCTTACCAGAGAGAACCTGGACCTTATCGCCCTTCTTGATATACATATATCTCCCCTAACTACAGGGTCTCGGGAGCGAGCGAGACGATCTTCATGTACTTCTTGTCACGAAGCTCGCGAGCGACGGGCCCGAAGATACGGGTGCCGACGGGCGAACCATCGTTGTTGATGACAACGCAGGCGTTCTCATCAAAGCGAATGTAGGAGCCATCCTTGCGGCGGATCTCCTTAACGGTGCGAACGACGACGCAACGGACAACGTCCTTCTTCTTGACGTTGGCGCCAGGGGTAGCCTCCTGGACAGCACCGATGAACACATCGCCGATGCCTGCATAACGACGCTTGGAACCGCCAAGCACCTTGATGCAGCGAATCTTGCGAGCGCCGGAGTTGTCGGCGACGTTCAGCATGGTTTGCATCTGAATCATGGTAGATGTTCCTCCGAACTAAGAACCGAAGAGAGGTGCGCAGCCTTTATGCGGCCCGTGGTATGCAAGCCAGGCATACGCACATCTTCGGAAACGTACAAGTCGTAAGAGCGACTGCTTATTTAGCGCGCTCGACGACCTCGATGAGGCGCCAACGCTTCATCTTGGACATAGGACGGGTCTCCATAACGCGGACGGTGTCGCCCACGCCAGCCGTGCACTCCTCGTCGTGAGCGTGCAGCTTCTTGGAGCTGGTCATCATCTTGCCGTACTTGGGGTGACGCTTGCGCTCGGTGATGGTGACAACGATGGTCTTGGCACCGGAGACGGAGGTAACGACACCCGTACGGACCTTACGCGAGTTACGCGAATCAGTCATGTTCTCTCCTTAGGTCCTACTCGGCGACAGCGGACTTCTCCGCTGCGATCTCGCGGGCGCGCTGCTCCGTGAGGACGCGAGCGATGTCCTTCTTCACGGTGTTGACGCGAGCGGTGTTGTCCAGCTGGCTGGTGGCCATCTGGAAACGAAGGTTAAAGAGCTCGGCGCGCATTTCCTTCAGCTTCTCAACGAGCTGAGCGTCCGAGAGCTCACGAATCTCTGCGGGCTTCATTAGTTCTCCTCCTTGGCGGCGGCGGCGTCCTCAGCAGCCCACTTGGCCTCGAGAGCGGCCTCCTCAGCCATCTCCTTCTCGATGCGCTGCTCGGCGTTCTTGGCAGCAACAATCTTGGTCTTGATGGGAAGCTTGTGCTGTGCAAGACGCAGAGCCTCGCGAGCGACCTCCTCGGGCACGCCCTTGACCTCGAACATGATACGGCCGGGCTTGACGACGGCCACCCACTCCTCGGGGTTACCCTTACCAGAACCCATGCGAGTCTCGGCAGGCTTCTTGGTGATGGGCTTATCGGGGAAGATCGTGATGTAGACACGACCGCCACGCTTCATGTAGCGGGTCATGGCAATACGAGCGGCCTCGATCTGACGGTTGGTGATCCAATGGGCCTCGAGAGCCTGGATACCAAACTCGCCGAAATGCAGCTCGGTATTACCCTTGGCCTGGCCCTTCATGGAGCCACGCTGCACCTTGCGGTGAAGAATACGCTTAGGGGCAAGCACTACTGACCCCTCCTCTCGGAGTTACGACGACGAGGACGGGAAGAGCCCTCGAGTGCAGGGTTGGGAACAGGCTGGCCCGGGAGCTTCTCGCCCAGGTAGATCCAGACCTTCACGCCGCAAGCGCCCATGGTGGTGCTGGCGACAGCCGTGCCGTAGTCGATCTTGGCACGGAGGGTGTGCAGAGGCACGCGACCCTCGCGGTACCACTCACGACGGCCCATCTCGGCACCGCCGAGACGACCGGAGCACTGGATACGGATGCCCTTAGCGCCGGCCTT
>URNU01000250.1 GCA_900549275.1 uncultured Collinsella sp.
ATGCTAGCGGAAGATAGGCTCAATGCGATTGTGTCGATGGTGCAGCAGGCTGGCTCGGTTACTGTGCCAGAGCTTGCCGATACCCTGGGCGTGACGGCGTCTACCATTCGGCGCGACCTGCAGACGCTCGACCGAGCGCACCGCATCGCCAAGGTCCACGGCGGAGCGACGAGTCTTGAGCGCGCGCACGTGACGCGTGACCTAACGCTCAATGAGCGCAGCGACCTCCATAACGACGACAAGGAGCGTATCTGCGCCCGTGCGGCGGCGCTTGTGGAGCCCGAGAGCTTTGTATACATCGACTCGGGCTCGACGACGCTCAAGCTCATCGAGCATCTTCCACACCTTGAAGATGTCACCTATGTGACCGATTCCGTGCTCCATGCTCAGCACCTCGCTTTGCGCGGCATGCGCACCGTGGTGTTGGGTGGCGAGCTCAAACCCGAGACCGAGGCGCTCGTTGGCCCCGATGCTTTGGCAACCCTAGACCGCTACAACTTCAATTGTGGCTTTTGGGGTTCTAACGGCATTGCCGCCGAGCAGGGCTTCACGGCACCCGATATCGAGGAAGCGCAAGTAAAGCGTATCTCGATGCGCCATACGGCCAAACGCTTCGTAATCTCGGACGCCAGCAAATTTGGCATGGTGGCGCCCGTCAAGTTCGCGGACTTCCGCGACGCAACGATTATTACCGCAGGCGAGGTCCCCGCCAAGTACCGGGCAATGGACAACGTCATCACGGTCTAACAGCAGGGGGGCTAAGGCCAAAACCACCACGAAGGTGCCTGTCCCCATTGTGGTGGTTAGTAACGAAAACCGAGTAGTTTTCTCAATAGAAAAGCGGCAACGTCCATCACGGGCGTTGCCGCTTTCGTTGTCTGCCGGTTTGTCTAAGTCTGTAACAACTGGACCGTTAAAAGTGGGCTAGGTGTTACAGATTGAGATACTTCCGAACCGCGCTGTTCCTTTTTCTCAATCTGTAACATCTGGGACGGATTTTGCCGAGTTACTGTTACAGATCGAGATTTTCCCTTGAGGGGGATTCGAATGTCTCGATCTGTAACAGATAGACCGGAAAATGGGTTCTAACTGTTACAGATCGAGACGTTTTGGGACCGCGGCTGAGCCATTGTGGTGGTTTAGGGCTCCCAGGGGCAGGGGGCTTCGATGTGGATGTGCTCGCCGGTAACGGGATGCGTGAAAGACACGCTGTGGGCGTGGAGCATCAGGCCACAGGGGCGCGGTGTGCCGTACAGGTCGTCGCCAACCAGGGGGTGATGCTCGCTGGCCAGGTGCACACGGATCTGGTGTTTGCGGCCTGTGAGCAGCTCGACATCGATATACGAACGCGTGGGCAGGCCTCGGCGGCTCTTGAGGCGCTTGAGCACCTTGACGCGCGTCTGAGAGGGCTTTCCGCTGGCACCGACGCGCATCTTGCGGCTGTCGTGGCGGTCGCGGGCGATGGGCTTGTCGATGAGCTTCTCATTCCAGTCGATCTTGCCCTCGGCCAGCGCCAGATAGTGCTTTTCGAAGGCGTGGTCGATGATCATCTGGTCAAAAGCGGGTTGCGTCTGCTTGTCGAGCGAGAACAGCACCACGCCGGTGGTGTTGCGGTCCAGGCGGTTGAGCGGCTGCATGTCAGTCGCGGCAAAGCCGTCGCCCATCGCCAGCAGCAGATCGCTGGCGTAGTCGGTAAGTGTGCGCTCACCGGTGCCGTCACCGTGGACGATCATGCCGGCGGGCTTATCGATGGCCATAAGCCAGGCGTCGCAGTAGAGGACTTGAGGTTCTTCGTTCACGTGAAAGCCTTTCGGTTAGCTAATTCCCACAAACATGCAGCCCGAGGTGGCGCCGCGCAGGCGGGCGGCGGGCTTACGGCCGGCTTGAGCCGCCTCGACGGCGCGACGGACGCGTGCGACGGCGCGGCCAATCTCATCGGCCTCGAGCAAGGTTCCGTCGACCATAAGACGGCGCACGCCGGCATCGAGCAGCTGCGGAACTTGCGGTGTGAGGTCGATGGGGTAGGCATCGTACAGGCGCGAGCGGCCGTGGACGTCGGTACGCACCGGCATGACCTTGCCGTCAATATTCTTGAGCGACAGCTTGCGGGCGCGCAGACGGCAGTTGGCGCAATCGTGGATGCAGCCATTGGCCACCTGCAGGATGCAGTGCTCGCTCGTCATAACGCGTGGGCGGCCGAAAACGGTGATGCCCAGGGCTGCGGGCGCGGAGGTGCCAAGCGAGATAATCTCGTCGAGCGTGATCTCGGGCGAGAGCCAAAACGCGCCGGCTCCGCGCTCGGCGAATGCCTCCATGCAGGGCGTGTTGTGCACGGGCAGACAGGAGCGAATCTCGGCCGTGGCACCAACTTGGGCGGCCAGGGCAAGCTCGGAGATGTTGCCGACGGCGACAGTCGTTCCAGCGAGAATCCACGGGTCGACGCGCTCGTGGTCGACGGCACGGCAGACCTCGTCGAGTATGGGCACAATGCCCTGCTCAAACGCATCGGCTGGGGAGAGGTCGGCCGTATCGAGCGCGTCGGTGGTCATGTAGATGCGCGTTGCACCCTCGGCGCGAGCGGCCTCGGCGGCCTCGAGCGAGGTGAC
>URNU01000251.1 GCA_900549275.1 uncultured Collinsella sp.
TGGATACCGTTCTCGTGGATATCCTTGAGGGCGCGGGCGTGCACCACGGAGTGCTGACGGAACTCCATCTCGACCATATGGAAGCCGAAGGACTCGACCTGCCAAATGATGGTCTGAACCGGGCCGTAGGCAGCACGGACGGCACCGCAGGCAGCCAGCGAACGCTGGACGACACGCAGGTCATCCAGGAACTCATCGGCGCTGTGGTACATCGTGTCGGTGATGCGACGCACGGTGGCGTTCAGACGGTCGGCCATGACGAGCATGACGGCGCGATGCGGCTCGTGCTCGGAGATCAGCTCGGCGCGGGCCGTGTACCGAGGGCTCATCTCGACCTGATGGTTCCACAGGTTAATGAGCTCGGCCGACGGCTTGCTGTAGGTAGCCTCGAGCGTGAGGTTGCGGCCGATGCGGCGGCACTTGTCCTCGAGCTTGAGCACCATGTGCGTAAAGTACTTGGCGGCGACCTCACGGCTCACCTTGGCGGTGACGTTGGGGTTACCGTCGCGGTCGGAACCGATCCAGCTGCCGGGATGGAAGAACGCCGGGCACAGTGGCGGCACGGTGCCGGCCTTGTCGCCCAGCACCCAGTCGTCAAAGCGACGATAGATGACGGGGATAACGTCGAACAGCGTGTTATCGAAGATGTCGATAATGGTATCGGCTTCCTCGACCGGCGTGGGCTTCTTGAGCGCGATGGGGCTCGTACGCACCAGGGCGTCGATCTCCTGCAGCATATGGCGCTCGTTCTCCACCAGGTCGGAGCCGCCCAGACGCGGACGCTCCTCCAACAGGTTGGAGATACGGCGAATCTTGCCCTCGACGGCCTTACGACGGGCCTCGGTGGGATGTGCGGTAAAGACAGGGTGGAACTCGAGCTTGTCGAGCAGCTCGTTGGCGCCCTCGACACCCATCTCGTCTACCAACTGGTGATAGGCAACGGTGAGTTCGTTGGCGGGATCGACCTCGGTATCGGTCGACGCACCGGCCTCGCGCTCGCGCAGCTGCGCCACGCGGTAGTTCTCCTCCGACAGGTTTGCCAGGTGGAAGAAGCTCGTAAAGGCGCGAACGATGACCTGCTGTTTATCGAGCGGCAGACTGTCGATCAGGTCGACGACCTCGCGAAATGCCACGGCGGTGGGCTCGTCGGCGGTGGGCACGCCCTGCTCGTCGACGGCCTCGTCAGCAGCGCGCGTACCGGGGTTACCGGCATTGGCCACAATCTCGGCCGACAGGATCTTGTCGAACAGGTCCGCGATCTCGGGATCATACTCGCTAAGCACACGACGCTCCAGGCGCAGGAACAGCGCCAGATCATCGCGCAGCTCCTCGGGGATCTCGATCTCAGCGAGACGCTCCCTGGACTCGGCATTCGAGCCGATTCGGTTAACGAGGCGGTTGACCACGGCAGCGACGCGCGCCGCGGCTTCGGGTACAGACTGGTTGCTTAGGTTCTCAGCCACGTTTCCTCCCATTCCTCCTTCTATGCACGTAACATGCGGTATTCATTATAGGCACTCGGCAAAAACTTTCGGCGCTGATTGCGCTTTACCACACAAAAGTATTTTCTGCATTGCAAGTCTTTTTGCCCCAAATGGTCGTATTTCTCGGTGGACGGCATACACAAACGGGGGCATTCCGCATAAATGCGAAACACCCCCGTAACAATCGTTCGCCGCAAGCGGGACGTGTTAGCGGACCCGCAGCTCAACAATCATACGCTACAGGCGCTCGCGAACCGCTTCGACGACGTTGGTCAGATCGACCAGCACCTCGTCATGGCTCTCCATGTCGCGCACCTTGACCTTGCCGGCGGCAAGCTCGTCGCCGCCCAGGACCAGGATGAGCTTGGCGCCTACCTTATCGGCCTGCTTAAACTGGGCCTTGAGCGAACGGCCCTGATAGTCGGCCTCGGTCACGATACCTGCGGCGCGAAGCTCCTGCGTAATGGCAAAGACGTTCTGGCGCAGCTCCTTGCCGGCATTGGCGACGTAGACGCACGGGGCCTCCTCGGCACCCAAGTCGTTACCAAATGCCTGCAGGGCCAGCAGGGCGCGCTCAAAACCGACGGCAAAGCCGACGCCCGCCGTGGGCTTGCCACCCTCGAGCTCGACCAGGCCGTCGTAGCGGCCGCCGCCACCGATGGAGCCGACGCCGGCACCGGGAGCCTCGACCTCAAAGACGGTACGGGTGTAGTAGTCCAGGCCGCGCACCAAGGTGGGATCCTCGACATACTCGATACCGGCGGCATCCAGATAGCGCTTGACCTGCTCGTAGTGCTCGCGGCACTCATCGCACAGGTTGTCACCCATCAGCGGAGCCTCGGCCATGATCTCGCGGCAGTGGTCGTTCTTGCAGTCGAAGGCACGCAGCGGGTTGAGCTCGGCGCGCTCGCGGCACTCGTCGCACATCTCGTCGGCGTGATCGAGAATGAACTGCTTGACCTGCTCGCGATAGGCCGGACGGCACTGGGCATCGCCCATCGAGTTAATGAGCAGACGAAGCTTGGAAAGGTCGAAGCCCAGGCGCTTGTAGAACTCCATGAGCATGATGATGCACTCGGCGTCTGCCGCCGGATCGGGAGCGCCGAGCCACTCGAT
>URNU01000252.1 GCA_900549275.1 uncultured Collinsella sp.
ACCGGCGGAATAATACCTGTTGTCGTAAATCTGATCCATGTGCGCCTTGTGCGGTTGAGGTTTGTTTGCGCTAAGTCTTTTAGTTATAGCACGAGCGCCCGCACCGCCTTCGCCAGCCTTTGCTCGACATAAAAAAGGCGCTGAGCCGTATGGCCCAGCGCCCAATGGTGCTCAACAGTGCCCGGCGGAAGCGAGGTGAATCCGAGTCAGCCCCGCCCCCGCACACGCCGCTGCCTAGCGAATGTTGTAGAACGCAGACTTGCCGGCGTAGCGCGCGCTGCCCTCGAGCTCGTCCTCGATGCGGATGAGCTGGTTGTACTTGGCGATACGGTCGCTGCGGCACGGGGCGCCCGACTTGATCTGGCCGGCGTTAACACCCACGACCAGGTCAGCGATGGTGGAGTCCTCGGTCTCGCCGGAACGGTGGCTCACGATGCAAGCATAGCCGGCCTCCTTGGCGGTTTCGATGGCCTCGAGTGACTCGGTGAGCGTGCCGATCTGGTTGACCTTGACCAGAATCGCGTTGGCGGCGCCCAGCTCGATGCCCTTCTTGAGGCGCTCGGTGTTGGTGACGAACAGGTCGTCGCCCACCAGCTGCACCTTGTTGCCAATGCGACGGGTAAGCTCAACCCAGCCGTCCCAGTCCTCCTCTGCCATGCCGTCCTCGATAGAGATGATGGGATAGGTGTCGACGAGCTTCTCCCAGTAATCGACCATCTGGGCGCTCGTATACTCAACGCCCTCGCCCTTGAGCTCGTACATGCCGGTCTCGACGTTGTAGAACTCGGTAGAAGCCGGATCCATGGCGTACATGAAGTCAACGCCGGGCTTAAAGCCGGCCTTCTCGACGGCCTTGGTGATGTACTCGAACGGCTCGGCATTGGTCTTAAGGTTGGGGGCAAAGCCGCCCTCGTCGCCCACGCCGCCGCCCAGGCCGGCCTCGTGCAGCACGCCCTTGAGGGTGTGGTAGACCTCGGCGCACCAGCGCAGGCCCTCGGCAAAGCTCGGGGCGCCCACCGGCATGATCATGAACTCCTGGAAGTCAACGTTGTTGTCGGCATGCACGCCACCGTTGAGGATGTTCATCATGGGCGTTGGCAGCAGATGGGCGTTAACGCCGCCCAGGTACTGGTACAGTGACAGGCCCGCCGACTCTGCCGCAGCGCGGGCAACGGCCAGCGATACGCCCAGAATGGCGTTGGCACCGAGCTTGGTTTTGTTGGGCGTACCGTCGGCGGCAATCAGTGCGGCGTCAATGGCACGCTGATCGAAGGCATCGAGGCCCACGACGGCGTTGGCGCACTCGTTGTTGACGTGCTCGACGGCCTGCGAAACGCCCTTGCCCAGGTAGCGACCCTTGTCGCCGTCGCGCAGTTCACATGCCTCAAAGGCGCCGGTCGAAGCGCCCGAAGGCACCATCGCGCGACCGAAGCTGCCATCCTCGAGCACGACCTCGACCTCGACGGTGGGGTTGCCGCGGCTGTCGAGCACCTCACGACCGTAGACGTCCAAAATGTCACTCATGTTGTCTCCCTCTCACTTGGAAACGTAGTGGATGCAAGCGACCGGCTGACCGTGCACCGTCGGTGCGCCTCCGTAAGTTAGCCATGTCGCACTTTTTGCATTATGCCCTAAGTTAGCCGAGGGATACACTTGATTTTCGAAAAATTTAGCGGGAACGATAAGGCGTGTCAGCCCGTCGCTCCCGCGGTATTACTCCCCTGCCTTTGCTGCGTCCCACAGGTCATTGAGGCCATGAGTCGAAAGCTCAGCAAGATCCACGTGAGCATCGGCCGCCATCTGCTCCATCGCAGCCCAGCGACGGCGGAACTTGGCCGTGCTCGCGCGCAGGGCGCTCTCGGCGTCGATACCCTCTTTGCGCGCAACGTTGACCAGGGCAAAGAGCAGGTCGCCAAACTCCATCTCGCGCTCGGGCGAGCCGGGGGCCTCGGCCTCAAACTCGGCACGCTCCTCGGCGACCTCGTCCCACACATCCTGGACCGTCTCCCACTCAAAGCCCACGGCAGCCGCCTTACGCGACACCTTCTGGGCCTGCATCAGCGCCGGCAGATGCGTGGGCACGCCGTCGAGCAGGCCCTCGGGCGCAGCCTCGCCTGCTGCCACGGCCTTGTCCTTGGCAGCCTTCTCGGCAAGCTTGACCTCGTCCCAGATCTTGAGCACCTCGTCGGAGCTGTCGGCGTCCGCATCGCCAAACACGTGTGGGTGGCGGCGGATGAGCTTGGCGTCGATATCGCGTGTCACATCGGCCAGCGTAAACTCACCGGCGTCCGCCGCAATCTGCGCATGCAACACTACCTGCATGAGCACGTCGCCCAGCTCCTCGCGCAGATGCGTGGCATCATCGGCCTCGATGCAATCGAGCGCCTCGTAGGCCTCCTCGATCATGTTTTTGCCAATGCTGCGGTGCGTCTGCTCGCGGTCCCACGGGCAGCCGTCGGGCTGACGCAGGCGCCAAATGGTCTGCACCAGATGCTGCAGCTCGGCCGACGCGTCTACCAGCGTGGACAGGTCGCGCGAACCCTCGGCATTTTGCTGAGCCATATGCTGTGCCATGGTTATTCCTCCTCCATG
>URNU01000253.1 GCA_900549275.1 uncultured Collinsella sp.
CGGCGCTCGCCGCCGGAAAGTACGTTGACCGGCATGTCGGAATCGGGCAGCTGCAGGGCGTCCATGGCCTGGCCGAGCTTGGAATCGATATCCCAGCCGTCGGCGGCGTCGATCTCGTCCTGGAGCTTGCCCATCTCGGCCATAAGGGCGTCCATGTCGCAATCCGGGTCGCACATCTCCTCGCCGATCTTATTAAAGCGATCGACCTTGGCGATCATGTCGCCAAATGCCATGCGCACGTTCTCGATGACGGTCTTGTCGTCGTCGAGCGGCGGCTCCTGCTGCAGGATACCCACGGTGTAGCCGGGGGTGAGCCTGGCATCGCCGTTGGAGACCTCCTCGATGCCGGCCATGATCTTGAGCAGGGTCGACTTGCCCATACCGTTGGGGCCCACGACGCCGATCTTGGCACCGGGGTAGAAGCTCAGGGTCACGTCGTCAAGGATTACCTTGTCGCCATGGGCCTTGCGAGCCTGATACATCTGGTAGATAAACTCCGCCATTTGCCTGTTTTATCCTTTCTACCTGCTGTTTCCCTATTCTTGGTTCGCTTTAGTGGAAACGAAATGGAAAAACCAGCTCTGAAACGTAACGAAATAGGGGCATGGTTGCCCATACCCCCTAATACTACCTGGGAAAAGTTCCCCCGGAACATACTATGAACTGCGTACGCTAGTTTTCCGCAACCTTAGCGAGCGGCTCGCTGCGATTTGCGCCACAGCAAATACGAGTAGACGTAGACGGCTCCAACCGAACCAAACGCCAGAACCGCAATCACCGCGGCGACGACTTCACTCGAAAGCACGCTACCCGCCACGCCCATCACAATCAGGCCAAAGCCCAGCACCATAAAGCAGGCACCGCCAAAGCGCTGCGTACGGCGCCAGTTCTCGGGATTGGCAAGCGCCCAAGGCGTCTTGATACCGAGCGTATAGTTCTGCTTCACACGCGGCAAGTAGTTGCCTACGCCGATGAACAGCAAACCGACAACACCGGAAATCAGCACGTTAACCGAACCGGCCGCCGGCACCACGCCCCAGACCGTAAGCTCTCCCAGCCAGCTTATGGCGCACATGAACAAGGTGAAGGCGATTACGAAGCCCTGATAGAACTTGCCCGAGGTTCGATATGCCTCACCTTTGGGATCGATGCGCGGCACCACGCAGAACATTGCGAGAAGCACCAGAGGCAGCACGCCGAGCGCGGAGGCCATCCAGCTGGGACCCCAACCGTCGACGGCTCCGTTCGCGCCCCAGTGCGTGGGAATCTGCCCAGGCAAGCTCGGCATCACCATGAGGTGCGCTACGACATTGGCGACGCACAGAGCGATCAGCGCAATCCACACACGCCGCGATACCCCCGTGGCGTGAATGCCCTTGTTTTCGTTATTCATCCTTATCACCTTCCGTGTTTGTAAAGCCCATAAACCAACCGATCAAGTCCTGCATGACGGTGGTGTTTAAGCTGTAAACGATGTTTTGGCCATGACGTTCGTCGGTCACCAACCCGGCGTTTTTGAGCGTCGCCAAGTGATGGCTCAGCGACGGCTTACTGATATCGAAATGCTCGGCAAGCTCCCCCGCCGTGCAATTGCCCTCGCGCAGCAACTCCAAAATGCGCCGTCGCGTTGGATCGGCAAGCGCCTTAAAGCCCTCTCCCGGCATAAGACCTCCTCTCATCATCTCTCATGACGCGCACACTATACTCGATATTTAGATGTTTGTCTAATTATCTAATACAGGAACATCTATAGAACATTCGTTCGTATTTAGCTACAATGGAAGTTGAAGCAGATGGGCCAGCTCCCTCTACCCGAGAAGGAGATGGACTATGAGTATTGACGATGTCCTGACGTTGTTATTGCTTGTAATCGCGGCTGTGGAGCTCGGCATCCACATTGGAGGTCGAATGAAATAGCCGCCCCCGCGTAATGCGAAGACGGCCACTTCTCACGCCATAAACGTGTTTCGGAGTTGGCCAACCCGCTGCAACGGGTGCCATCTGCTTCAATCTTATGCGAATCCCGATCCCATTTCAACAAGCCCAAGGGCTCAAATGGAATCGCAATAATACCTATAATGGCGATAGCTAAAACACGATTCGCTTCCCCATCGGAGGATGTCTATGACCGAAACCGCTGCCGCTCTCGTCGAGACACGTGACACCAAGCTCGAGATCATTATGGGCCGCGAGGCACTCGATAAGCTCGCCGATGCTACGGTGCTGGTGCTCGGCTGCGGAGGCGTGGGCTCCAACTGCTGCGAGGCACTCGCCCGCGGCGGCATCGGTCATTTCGTCATTCTGGACAAGGACATCATCGCGCCCAGCAATATCAATCGCCAGGCTATCGCCTTTCACAGCACCATCGGCAAGCGCAAGGTCGATGTTATGGAAGCCATGATCCACGACATCAATCCTGCCGCCACCGTTATCAAACGCACCGAATACCTGCTGAGCGACAACATCGACGAGTTCTTCGCGAGCGTTTTGGAGCAGACGGACGGCAAGCTCGACTACGTCGTCGACGCCATCGACACCATCTCGGCCAAGCTCACCATTGCCAAATATGCTCAGGACCACGACATTCGTTT
>URNU01000254.1 GCA_900549275.1 uncultured Collinsella sp.
GGCATCGGCCACCGTATCGTTCAGGGCGGTTGGTACTTCGGCGATTCCTCCCTCGTCGACGAGGACGTCCTCGCCAAAATTCGCGAGGTCGCCCCGCTCGCGCCGCTGCACAACAACCCCGAGGCCAATGTTATCGAGTACTGCCTGGAGCAGTATCCCGACCTGCCCAACGTTACGGTCTACGACACCGCTTTCCACTTCAACATGCCCGAGGTCGCCAAGACCTACGCCCTGCCCAAGGATGTTTGCGACAAGCTGCACATCCGTAAATACGGCGCCCACGGCACCAGCTATCGCTACATCTCCAAGAAGGTTGCCGAGATGACCAACGGCGAGGCCCGCAAGGTCGTTGTGTGCCACATCGGCTCCGGTGCCTCCCTGTGCGCCATCGAGGACGGCAAGTGCATGGATACCACCATGGGCCTCACCCCGCTCGACGGCGTCATGATGGGCACCCGCTGCGGCTCCATCGACCCGGCTACCGTGTGCTACCTGCAGCGCGAGGGCGGCTACACCTTCGACGAGGTCGACGAGATGATGAACAAGAAGTCCGGCCTTTTGGCTGTGACCGGTGGCAAGACCAACGACTGCCGTAACGTCGAGGAGCTTGCCGCTGCTGGCGACCCCGAGGCCCAGCTTGCCTTCGACATGTTTGTCTACAAGATTGCCGCCAAGGCTGCCGAGATGGCCACTTCCATGTGCGGCATGGACACCTTGGTCTTCACCGCCGGCATCGGTGAGCACGCTCCGGCCGTTCGCGCCGGCGTGGCCGACCGCCTGGCCTTTATGGGCGTCAAGATGGACCATGCCCGTAACGCCCTGCGTGGCGACGGCGCTTGGTGCCTGTCTGCCAAGGATTCCAAGGTCAAGATCTTCGTCATCCCCACGGACGAGGAATTCATGATCGCTTCTGACGTCGAGCGCATCGTCAACGGTAAGTAATTGCAAGAGGGGAGGGGTTGGACGGCCAAGCGCCGTTCAGCCCCTCTTTTGCGCTCGTTGGGCGATATACTGATAGCTATTTATCAAGATATGATAACTTCTTATTAAAATGCGGCCGCCTTAAGGGGTCTGCGTCGACCGCATTGCACTGCAAAGGAGTCTCATGAACGTACTTGTTGTCAACGCCGGCAGCTCAAGCCTTAAATATCAGCTTTTGGATACCGATACCCGCGAGGTTTTCGCCAAGGGCAACTGCGAACGTATCGGTTCGGACATGGGCATCTTTGGGCACTCCGAGAACGGTGGCGCCAAGCAAACCGAGGAGGTCCCCTTCCCGGATCATCGCTGCGCCATTGCGCGCGTGCTCGAGGAGCTCGAGAAGACCGACTTTACGATTGATGGCATTGGACATCGTATCGTTCAGGGCGGCTGGCACTTCGATGATTCCGCGGTCGTCGACGATGAGGTCATGGCCAAGATTCTTGAGGTGGCACCGCTTGCTCCGCTGCACAACTACGGCGAGGCCGCGGCGATTGAGTATTGCCGCGAGAAGTATCCGGAGCTGCCCAACGTGGCGGTCTTCGATACCTCGTTCCACATGACCATGCCCGAGGTTGCCTACACCTACGCCCTGCCCAAGGACGTGTGCGACAAGTACCACGTGCGCAAGTACGGTGCCCACGGTACGAGCCACCGCTACGAGTGGATGATGGCTAAGGAGATCCTGGGTTCGTGCTGCCACCGTCTGCTTTCGTGCCATCTGGGCAATGGCGCTTCGCTCGCCGCCATCGAGGACGGCGTGTGCCGCGACACCACGATGGGTCTCACACCGCTCGACGGCCTGATGATGGGAACACGCTGCGGCTCCATCGACCCGGCTACCGTGTGCTACCTGCAGCGCGAGGGCGGCTACAGCTATCAGGAAGTCGATGACATGATGAACAAGCAGTCCGGTCTGCTTGCCATCTCGGGTATCTCCAACGACGCCCGCGATATCCGTACGCGCGCTTCCGAGGGCGATGAGCGCTGCCTGCTCGCCTTCGATATGTTCGCCTACAAGGCCATGCAGCAGGCCGGTTCCATGATCGCTTCTATGGCGGGCGTGGACACCATCACCTTTACCGCCGGCATTGGCGAGAACGACTGGTCGATCCGCAAGGCCTTCTGCGACTGCTTTGAGTGGCTGGGCGTGCGCATCGACGACAACAAGAACCGCGAGGCTGTGGGCAACGGCCCGCAGGTCATCAGTGCCGCCGGTTCCGCCGTCACGGTCATGGTCATCCCCACCGACGAGGAATACATGATCGCCCACGACGTCGAGCGTCTGACCAAGAACAACTAACGCGTTCGCTTTCGATTGAACGAAAGGCCTCCTGAGCAACAGCTCGGGAGGCCTTTTTGCTAGTAGGCGGAAATTCCAGTCCCAAAGTGACCATCGCCAACAACGCCCATGCTCCCAGCAGCGGCACCCGACCATTCAGACTTTCAGCCCAGCTCGTAGCCAAGCCGCCGTCCACTCCAGATACCCTGACTGCCACGTGGCGGCAGGGACCCTACAGCGTAAAGTTCTGAAAACATTCCGCACTGATATCTTCTGTATTGAAGACGTCGATGGTGCACCCGTATACCATTGACGTCGACACCAT
>URNU01000255.1 GCA_900549275.1 uncultured Collinsella sp.
CAGGAGCATATCAAGCAGAGCCTTCGCGTGCTGATCGAGGCGGCGCAGAGCCGTGGCGAGACGCTCGACCACGTGATTTTCTCGGGCCCTCCGGGTCTGGGCAAGACCACGCTGGCCACGGTTATCGCCAACGAGCTGGGCGCTCAGATCAAGACGACGAGCGGCCCGGCCATCGCGCGTACGGGTGACCTGGCGGCTATCCTTACCAACTTGCAGCCAGGTGACGTGCTGTTTATCGACGAGATCCACCGTCTTAACCGCTCGGTCGAGGAGGTCCTGTATCCCGCGATGGAGGACTTTGCGCTCGATATCGTTATCGGTAAGGGTCCGGCGGCACGCTCGATTCGCCTGGATATCCCCAAGTTCACACTGGTGGCGGCAACGACCCGCTCGGGTATGCTGACTGGCCCGCTGCGCGATCGCTTTGGCATTTCGTATCGCCTGGACTACTACACGGTCGAGGAGCTTGCTCAGATCGTGACGCGCTCGGCGACCATCTTGGGCGTGACGATAGACCATCCGAGCGCGCTCGAGATCGGCTCGCGCTCGCGTGGCACGCCGCGCTTGGCCAACCGCCTGCTCAAGCGTGTGCGCGACTATGCGCAGGTGCGCGGCAACGGTCCTATTGAGCTTGATATTTGCCGTCAGGCGCTCGAGTTCTTCGAGATCGACGAGCTTGGTCTGGACTGGATGGACATTCGTATTTTGGAGACGCTTGCCAAGACGTTCTCCGGCCGTGCCGTGGGTCTGACGACCCTTGCCAGCGCGGTAGGCGAGGACCCGGGTACGCTCGAGGATGTCTATGAGCCCTATCTGCTGCAGTGCGGCTTGATGATTCGCACGCCCCAGGGCCGCCAGGCAACGCTACGCACCTTTGAGCACTTGGGTATCGAGCCAGCCGTTTAGAGACGGGTTCGTTTTGGCTGGTCTGTAGGCTATTGCTGAGCATTGGATAAACATATCGCCATTCATCGGTTACGGGTGTTTTACTATTGCGCGCCCGTGCTATGCTGAATTGGTCTTTTTCTCATCCGGTAACGAAAGGACCGCCCATGCCTACTGACATCGAAATCGCACGTTCCGTCACGCCGCTGCCCATTACCGAGGTGGCTAAGAACGCCGGTGTCGACGTAAAGCACCTGATTCCGTACGGCTTCGACAAGGCTAAGGTCGACTATTCGCTGCTTAACGAGCCGACCAATCACCAGGCTAAGCTCGTCCTCGTGACCGCCATCAACCCCACGCCCGCTGGCGAAGGCAAGACCACCACGACCATCGGTCTGGCCGACGGCCTGCG
The DNA here is from genome assembly GCA_900549275.1 of uncultured Collinsella sp. Lineage (GTDB taxonomy): Bacteria > Actinomycetota > Coriobacteriia > Coriobacteriales > Coriobacteriaceae > Collinsella. The sequence continues at coordinate 1,298 of URNU01000255.1, forward strand.
TCGTCGCGGCGTCAAGAGCGCTGTGGCCCTGCGCGAGCCTTCGCTCGGCCCCGTCTTTGGCGTAAAGGGCGGTGCCGCCGGCGGCGGTTGGGCCCAGGTCATCCCCATGGAGGATATCAACCTGCACTTTACCGGCGACTTCCACGCTATCGGTGCCGCCAATAACCTGCTGGCCGCCATGCTTGACAACCATATTCAGCAGGGCAACCAGCTCGGTATCGACGTTAAGCGCATCACCTGGAAGCGCGTTGTCGACATGAACGACCGCCAGCTGCGCCACGTTATCGACGGCATTGGCGGCAAGGCTCAGGGCGTGCCGCGCGAGGACGGCTTCGATATCACCGTTGCCTCCGAGGTCATGGCGATCTTGTGCCTGTCCACGAGTATCAACGACCTCAAGGAGCGCCTGGGCGAGATCGTCGTCGGCTACAGCTATGCCGGCGAGCCCGTCCGCGCCCGCGACCTCAAGGCTCAGGGCGCCATGGCTGCGCTGCTTAAGGATGCGCTCAAGCCCAACCTGGTGCAGACGCTCGAGGGTACGCCCGCGTTTGTCCACGGCGGCCCCTTCGCCAACATCGCCCACGGCTGCAACTCCATCATGGCTACGCGCATGGCTATGCGCTTTGGCGATGTCGCCATTACCGAGGCAGGCTTTGGCGCCGATTTGGGTGCCGAGAAGTTCCTCGATATTAAGTGCCGCATGACGGGCGTTCGCCCCAGCGCCGTCGTGATTGTCGCCACCGCCCGTGCACTTAAGTACAACGGCGGCGTTGCCAAGGCCGACCTTAACGACGAGAACCTCGAGGCGCTCAAGGCCGGCATGCCTAACCTGCTGCGCCACGTCGACAACATCCAGAATGTCTACGGTCTGCCCTGCGTGGTCGCCATCAACCGCTTTCCGACGGACACCGAGGCAGAGCTTGTGCTCATCGAGTCCGAGTGCCAGAAGCTCGGCGTCAACGTTAAGCTTTCCGAGGTCTGGGCTAAGGGCGGCGAGGGCGCGCTCGAGCTGGCCGATGAGGTCATGCGCCTGATCGAGCAGCCGAGTGAGCTCAAGTTTGCCTACGAGGACGGCGCCGATGTTGCCGATGCCCTCGAGGCCGTTGCCACCAAGGTTTACCGCGCCGACGGCGTCGACTTTACGCCGGCTGCCAAGCGTCAGCTTGCCGAGCTGCGCGAGAACGGCTTTGGCAACCTGCCGGTGTGCGTCGCCAAGACGCAGTACAGCTTTAGCGACAACGCCAAGGCGCTGGGCGCTCCCGAGGGCTTCCGCATCACCGTGCGCGA
>URNU01000256.1 GCA_900549275.1 uncultured Collinsella sp.
TACCTTGGGTATCGCCTACGCGTATATGGACCAGAAGGCGATTCAGAATGAATGCGCCGCCTTAAACGAGTGAATTGCCCCGGCATCGCATTATCCAGTGCCGGGGTTGTTCTCAAGAGAGGAATTCGTATGACCAACCAGGAGCTGGCGAAGGTCGCCAATGAGGTCAGGAAGGGTGTCGTGACTGCGGTTCATGCAGCCAAGTCGGGGCATCCGGGTGGATCGCTTGGCGCCGCCGACATTATGACCTACCTCTACTTTGAGGAAATGGATGTCGACCCGGCGAATCCGAGCCGCGCTGAGCGCGATCGCTTTGTGCTCTCCAAGGGACATTGCGCTCCGGCACTCTACGCCGTGCTCGCCGAACGCGGGTTCTTTCCTAAGGAGGAGCTCGAGACGCTCCGTCATATCGGCAGTCGCCTGCAGGGCCATCCCAATATGAATGACACGCCGGGCGTCGACATGTCTACCGGATCGCTCGGTCAGGGTATCTCCGCTGCGGTTGGAATGGCACTCGCCGCAAAGCACTGGGGTGACAGCTATCGCGTCTACGCGCTGTTGGGCGACGGCGAGTGCGAGGAGGGCCAGGTGTGGGAGGCAGCCATGTTCGCCGGCAACCACGACTTGGATAGCCTCGTCGCTATCGTCGATCACAATGGCCTGCAAATTGACGGCAGTATCGACGAAGTTAACTCGGCTATGCCACTTGCCGACAAGTTCCGCGCCTTTAAGTGGCACGTGATTGAGCTGGCCGACGGCAACGACATGGAGCAGATTGCCGCCGCCTTTGCCGAGGCTCGCAAAGTGAGCGACTCGCCCGTGGCCATTATCGCCGAGACGGTGAAGGGCAAGGGCGTCTCCTTTATGGAAAACCAGGTGGGCTGGCACGGCAAGGCGCCCAACGATGAACAGTTTGAGCAGGCCATGGCCGAGCTCGCAGCAGCAGGGGAGGAGCTCTAATGGCAGACGTCAAGAAAGTCGCCACGCGCGTTAGCTATGGCGAGGCACTTGTCGAGCTGGGCAATGAGCACGATGACTTTGTGGTTCTCGATGCCGACCTGGCCGCTGCCACGCAGACCGGTAAGTTTAAGGCTGCGCACCCTGAGCGCTTCTACGACGCCGGAATTGCCGAGAGCAACTTGATGGGGCTCGCCGCCGGCATTGCGACCACGGGCCACGTCGCCTTTGCGAGCACCTTTGCCATGTTCGCCGCCGGCCGCGCGTACGAGCAAGTGCGTAATTCCATCGGCTATCCGCACCTCAACGTCAAAATCGGCGCCACGCATGCGGGCATCTCGGTCGGTGAAGACGGCGCCACGCATCAGTGCTGCGAGGACATCGCGCTCATGCGCACGATCCCGGGCATGACGGTAATCGTTCCCGCCGATGACGTCGAGGCTCGTGCTTGCGTGCGCGCCGCCTATGAGTTTGAGGGTCCGGTCTACATGCGTTTCGGCCGTCTGGCAACACCGGTCATCAACGACCACGAGGACTATGAGTTCAAGATTGGCCGCGGCGTGGTCGTGCGCGAGGGGTCCGATGTGACCATCATCGCTTGTGGCCTCATGGTCGCCGAGGCGCTTGAGGCTGCCGAGGCGCTTGCTGCCGATGGTATTGACGCCGAGGTCATCAACATGCACACGATCAAGCCGCTTGATGAGCGCCTGGTGGTTGCCAGTGCCAAGAAGACCGGTCGCGTGGTCACCGCCGAGGAACATTCGATTATCGGTGGTCTTGGCGAGGCCGTGGCTTCGGTGCTCGCGGAGCAGCATCCGGTGCCGATGCGACGCGTCGGCGTGCGTGATGTGTACGGCGAGTCTGGCCCTGCGGTCGATTTGCTGCACAAGTACGGTTTGGACGCCGACGGCATCGAAGCTGCGGTCAGGTCTGTGTTGTAAGGAAGACTTCCACGGGATTGGTATCTGCCAACCAAGTGACGATCGGGTATACTGCCGCCTCTCGCGAGCACCGATCCCGTTGAGATCGCGGAGCTCATCAATAGCGGACTCGAAGACTAGGGCGGTCATCCCGCTCAACTAATCGATCCTTCTCCAAGGAAAAGGGCCGCGACGCCATATAAGTGTCGCGGCCCTGTTTACGTTTCCCCAGATAAAACCTGCCAAAATAAACCTGTCCCTTATTGGCAGGTTACTGATTCATGTTGCCGTGGATGTAGGGGGTGACCTCGGGGGAGATGTGACCGCAGCCCAGCTCGCGCAGCGCGGACTCGATGGCGGCGGGCAGCGGGGTCTTGCCTTCGGCATCGACGGCGGTGCCGCCGAGGGCGGCAATCTTGGCGACATCTGCGGGTGCGGCCTCGATATGCATGCAGCCGCCGACCAAGCGCGCGCGTACCTGTGCCAAATCAAGATCGTGCAGGTAATCCTCGCAGGCGCGAATCAGGGAGACCTTCTCGCGCGTAAGCTCCTCGCCCGTGGGGACGCGCGTGGCAAGACAGGCTCCCGCCGGCAGGTTCCAAACAGGATAGCCCCATGTGCGCAGCAGCTCGCGCTCTTCGTCCTTGGTAAAGCCGACCTCCATGAGAGGGGAGCGTACGCCGAGCTCTTTTGCCG
>URNU01000257.1 GCA_900549275.1 uncultured Collinsella sp.
GACGAGCGCGGCAAGACCCGCCTGTTCGACGGCCGCACCGGCGAGGAGTTCCGCGAGCCCATTACCGTGGGTACGTCCTACATCCTCAAGCTCGGCCACATGGTCGACGACAAGATCCACGCTCGTTCGACTGGCCCTTACAGCCTGGTTACCCAGCAGCCGCTGGGCGGCAAGGCACAGTTCGGCGGCCAGCGCTTCGGCGAGATGGAAGTTTGGGCACTGTACGCATACGGTGCTTCCAACGTCCTGCAGGAGATCCTGACCGTCAAGTCCGACGATACCGTGGGCCGCGTCAAGACCTACGAGTCCATCGTCAAGGGCGAGAACGTTCCTGTCCCGGGTATCCCCGAGTCCTTCAAGGTTCTCGTCAAGGAGATTCGCTCCCTCGCGCTGGACATCGAGCCCATGCACGATGCCGACGAGGACGCCTCCGCCCCTGTGACCGCCGAGGAGACCTCTGCCCTCGATGACCTGGCTGCGCTCGCCGGCGTTGACGCCGACGTCGAGGCCCAGGATGCCGAGACCGCCGAGGCACCCGAGGCTGTCGCCGCCACGACCACTGATAAGGAGTAGTTGACTGTGGCAGATTTCGAAGCTACTGATTTTGACTCGGTAAAGATCTCCCTTGCCTCCGCCGACCAGATCCGTTCCTGGTCGCACGGTGAGGTCAAGAAGCCGGAGACCATCAATTACCGTACCCTCAAGCCCGAGAAGGACGGCCTGTTCTGCGAGAAGATCTTCGGTCCCGCCAAGGACTGGGAGTGCTCCTGCGGCAAGTACAAGGGCATCCGCTTTAAGGGCATCGTCTGCGAGCGCTGCGGCGTCGAGGTCACCTCGGCCAAGGTGCGTCGCGACCGCATGGGCCACATCGAGCTCGCCGCTCCCGTGTCCCACATCTGGTACTTCAAGAGCCCCACGAGCTTCCCGATGAGCCGTATGCTCGACATCAAGTCCAAGGACCTCGAGAAGGTTCTGTACTTCGCCAGCTACATCATCACCGAGGTCGACTACGAGGCCCGCGAGGCCGACGCTGACGACCTGCGCGAGGAGCTCGCCGCCGATCTGGAAGAGATCGATGCCGAGTGCGCCCGCCAGATCGAGTCCCTCAAGGAGCAGGGCAACCCCGAGAACTTTGACGAGTTCTCCGACGAGGAGCCGCTGACCCCCGAGGAGATCGCCTCTGGCATCGTCGACATCGAGGAAGAGTGCAAGGACGAGAAGCAGCTCCGCACGGACGCCTTCAACGCCTTCATGAAGCTCACCGAGCGCGACCTCATCTCTGATGAGCCGCTGTTCCGCGAGATGACCCGTTACTACTCCATGTACTTCAAGGGTGGCATGGGTGCCGAGGCCGTCCGCGACCTGCTCGCTGCCATCGACCTCCCCTCCGAGGCCGAGAAGCTCAAGGCCATCATCGCCGACGAGGACTCCCAGAAGCAGAAGCGCGAGAAGGCCGTCAAGCGCCTCGAGGTCGTTGACGCCTTCCTGAAGGGCGGCAACAGCCCCGCGAACATGATTCTGGACGTCATCCCGGTCATTCCGCCCGATCTGCGCCCGATGGTCCAGCTCGATGGCGGCCGCTTCGCTGCGTCCGACCTCAACGACCTGTATCGTCGCGTGATCAACCGTAACAACCGACTCAAGCGCCTGCTCGACCTGGACGCCCCTGCGATTATCGTGAACAACGAGAAGCGCATGCTCCAGGAGTCCGTGGACGCCCTGTTCGACAACGGCCGTCGTGGTCGCCCGGTCTCTGGCCGTGGCGGTCGCCCGCTCAAGTCGCTCGCCGAGGCTCTCAAGGGCAAGCAGGGTCGTTTCCGTCAGAACCTGCTGGGCAAGCGTGTCGACTACTCCGGCCGTTCGGTTATCGTTACCGACCCCAAGCTGCTGCTGCACCAGTGCGGTCTGCCCAAGACCATGGCGTTGGAGCTCTTCAAGCCCTTCGTTATGAAGCGCCTGGTCGAGCTTGGCAAGGTCGAGAACATCAAGGGCGCCAAGCGCGCTATCGACCGCGGTGCCACCTTTGTATGGGATATCCTCGAAGAGGTCATCGACGGCCGCGTCGTGCTGCTCAACCGTGCACCGACCCTGCACCGTCTGTCCATCCAGGCCTTTGAGCCGGTGCTGGTCGAGGGCAAGGCTATCCACCTGCACCCGCTGGTCTGCTCGCCCTTCAACGCCGACTTCGACGGCGACCAGATGTCTGTCCACGTGCCGCTGTCCAGCCAGGCTCAGGCCGAGGCTCGCGTGCTCATGCTCTCTGCGAACAACCTGCGCTCGCCGGCATCCGGCAAGCCGGTTAACATCCCCTCGCAGGACATGATCATCGGTGTGTACTACCTCACCCAGGTCCGCGACGGCCTGCCCGGCGAGAACCACGTGTTCGCCAGCTTCGACGACGCGCTGCACGCCTATGACTGCCGCTCCGAGGTCGACATGCAGGCCAAGATCCAGGTCCGTGTGTCCGCTGCCGATGCCAACGTCGTCAACGAGGACGGCACCCGTATCTTCCGCGTCAAGAACGGCAAGAACGAGTTCGTCGACTACGACGTCACCGGTAAC
>URNU01000258.1 GCA_900549275.1 uncultured Collinsella sp.
CGGTAGGGCTTGTAGAGGTCCTCGACACGCTGGAGCTGCGTGGCCTCGCGAATCTGCTGCTCGAGCTCGGGCGTGAGTTTGCCCTGGGCGTCGATGAGCAGGATGACGTCCTCCTTGCGCTGCTCAAGATTGCGCAGGTAAGACAGGCGCTCGTCGAGGGCGCGCAGGGCGACGTCGTCCATGCCGCCCGTGGCTTCCTTGCGGTAGCGCGAGATAAAGGGGATGGTGTTGCCCTCGTCGATGAGCTTGACGGCTGCCTCGATGTTGGCGGCCTTAAGGTTGAGCTCGCGGGCGAGCTGGGCGATAAGATCCATGGGACTCCTTGCGTTTAAGGTGCGTTTGCAGCACAGGGCTACCAAGGATACCACCCGTCCCAAAAGGCTGTTTTGGGGCCGCGCCATGAAATCGGCCTATCTACTACGTTTGAACCCTATGGGTCGACCATCCCCCGGTTTTCCGAAAATCGGCAAGCCGTCTACCTGCGGTTTTTATTTCGCGAAATTCGGTATGGTTGAGGGTAATCGGTTAAACGTAGTAGATAGGCGCATTTCGTGGCAAACGAATCAAGCCGAGGTACAAAATAGCCCCCGTCCTAGAAAATCATCTGGTAGAGTTGACCCCACGTGATTTACGAGACGCTATGCGCCACCTACTCTTTTGCCATTTGGGGGAGTGAACTTGTGAATACTTCTGTCGCCAAGAAGGCCAGCCAGGCGGTGCGCCTGCTCATGATGGTGCTCACGGCAGTTCTCATCTTCTTCTTCATCAATGTTATGCTGCTCGTCTCCGATATCCAGGGCACGGCGCGCGTGGTCAACTACGCCGGTCTGGTGCGCGGTACCACGCAGCGCATCGTTAAGCTCGAGGACGCGGGCCAGCCTCAAGATGACCTGCTCAAAGCCGTGGATTCATACATCAACGGTTTGCGTTACGGAAGTGACGACCTCAACCTTGTCCGTCTCGACGACGATGAGTATCAGGCAAAGATGACCGAGCTTGCAAATTATTTTGATGAGCTTTGCGCCGAGATCATCCGCGTGCGCGAAGTCGGCTACGAGAACACCGACATCATCTCCATGAGCGAGGAGTTCTTTGGCATTTGCGACGATGCTACGCGACTCGCAGAGGACTACTCTCAGGAGAAGGCGTCGGCGCTCAACTATCTCGAGGGCTTGGTGATCATCGACATCGTGGGCTTGGTGGCGACCTTTGCGGTCGAACTTGTTCGCGCGGTGCGAACTGCCGTGCTCAATCGCGAGCTGCAGAGCAAAGTCTATCTCGACGAAGCCACGGGACTGCCCAATAAGAACAAGTGCGAGGAGATCTTGGGGCAGGAGCAGCCCGTCTCCACGGAGGCGCCCGTTGCGCTGTGCGTCTTTGATCTTAACAATCTGCATATGGTCAATAACACCTTTGGCCACGAGAAGGGTGACGAATACATCCGTTCTTTTGCCCGGCAGCTGGGGCGCGTGGCGTCCGAGACTTGCTTTGTGGGCCGCGACGGCGGCGATGAGTTTATCGCGGTGCTGTGGGATGCCGATCGGGCTGCCGTGGAGTCCTGTCTCGCTCGGGTTCGTGCGAACGTGAACGAGTATTCCGGGGCCCACCCCGACATGCCTATCAGCTATGCGGTGGGCTACGCGCTTTCCAGTGATTTTGACGAGCCGCCTACCATGCGTGAACTCTTTTCCCAAGCCGACAAGAACATGTACATCGACAAGAACCGCGTAAAGACAGCCGAGGCAGCCGGGCTGCAACGCGAGGAACGGTAAGCTTGTAACAGAGGGTATAGAAAAGCCTCCGCAGCTCGTGTGGCTGCGGAGGCTTTATTCGTTGCAGTGCATTGTGTTTGGGTCGTTGAGATGAGTCGATTTGCCCCGAAAGAGGAGGGCATTGACCTTAAGGCCATGCCCGACGAATGAGCGGCAAATCGGCCATCTCGGCGAGCCGAACTACTCCAGCTCAAACGCTCCGGTGTAGAGCTGGTAGTAATACCCGCGCTTGGCGATCAGCTCGTCGTGGTTGCCGCGCTCGATGATGCGGCCGTGGTCCAGGCAGATGATCGCGTCGGAGTTGCGCACGGTGGACAGGCGGTGCGCGATGACAAACGTCGTGCGGCCTTCCATGAGCTTATCCATGCCCGCCTGCACGATAGCCTCGGTGCGGGTGTCGATGGAGCTCGTGGCTTCGTCCAGAATCATCGCCGGTGGATCGGCGACGGCAGCGCGTGCGATCGAAATCAGCTGGCGCTGGCCCTGCGACAGCTGCGCGCCGTTGCCGGTGAGCATGGTGTCGTAGCCGTCGGGCAGGCGGGTGATAAAGTCGTCCGCACCGGCGAGCTTTGCCGCCGCGATGCACTCTTCGTCGGTGGCGTCCAGGTTGCCGTAGCGGATATTGTCCATCACGGTGCCGGTGAACAGGTTCACGTCCTGCAGCACGACGCCCAGCGAGCGGCGCAGATCGGCCTTGCGGATCTTGTTGACGTTGATGCCGTCGTAGCGGATCTTGCCGTCGGCGATGTCATAGAAGCGGTTGATGAGGTTGGTGATGGTCGTCTTGCC
>URNU01000259.1 GCA_900549275.1 uncultured Collinsella sp.
CTCAAGCGCGACGAGCAGATGCCGCCGCTGGAGCAGGGCGATACGGTCGACGTGTTCGACATTAAGCTCGAGGCCAAGCAGACCGAGCCGCCCGCGCGCTACAGCCAGGGCAAGCTCGTGCAGGAGATGGAAAAGCGCGGCCTGGGCACCAAGTCCACGCGCGCGAGCATCATTGAGCGCCTGTACGCCGTGCGTTACCTCAAAAACGATCCCGTGGAGCCGAGTCAGCTAGGTATCGCCATTATCGATGCGCTGTCGCAGTTTGCCCCGCGCATCACGAGCCCCGATATGACCAGCGAGCTCGACGGCGACATGACCCGCGTGGAGCGCGGCGAGGACACCGAAGAGCATGTCGTGACGCACTCGCGCGCGCTGCTGGCCGGCGTGCTCGACGAGCTGCTCAAGCATACGCAGGAGCTGGGCGACGCCATTAGTGACGCCGTCACGGCCGATGCGCGCGTGGGCGCCTGCCCCAAGTGCGGCAAGGACCTGGTTATGAAGACGAGCGCCAAGACCCGCGGCAGCTTTATCGGCTGCATGGGTTGGCCCGACTGCGACGTGACCTATCCGGTGCCGAGCGGCGTCAAGGTAAGCCCGCTCGAGGGCGAGGCCGCCGTGTGTCCCGAGTGCGGTGCACCGCGCATTAAATGCCAGCCGTTCCGACAGAAGGCCTTCGAGATTTGCGTGAACCCGACGTGCCCCACCAACTACGAGCCCGACCTTAAGGTGGGCGAGTGCAAGGTGTGCGCCGAGGCCGGACGCCATGGCGACCTGATCGCGCACAAGAGCGAAAAGAGCGGCAAGCGCTTTATCCGCTGCACCAACTACGATGACTGCGGCGTGAGCTATCCGCTGCCGGCGCGTGGCAAGCTCGAGGCGACAGGCGAGACCTGCCCCGAGTGCGGCGCCCCCATCGTGGTGGTCAACACGGCGCGCGGTCCGTGGCGTATCTGTGTCAACATGGACTGCCCGACCAAGGAGAAGAAGCCCGCCCGCGGCCGCAAGACTGCGACCAAGGCGAGCGCGGCAAAGAAGACCACGGCGGCAAAGAAGACCACGGCTAAGAAAGCCACTGCCGCCAAGAAGACGACCGCCAAAAAGACCGCTGCCGGCAAGTAACCGAGCACATATCCGAGCACATATAGACGCGGCGGGGCCGGGCACGCAAATGCAAATGCGCGCCCGGCCCCACTTCTAAGTTGCGGTGAAATAGGGACTGTTTTTGCTGGCAAAAGGCCTAATTAATCCCTATTTCACCGCAAGTTTTGATCAGTTGTTGGGATTACTTCACCTCGACAGGCTTGGCGCTGGGATAGCGGTCCTCAAAGTCCTGACGGTACTTGTTGCTGTTGGTTCCCGGCTCGTTGTCGCGTGCCAGCGGCACCACGATTTCGTCCTTATGGTCCGCGGGCTTTGCGTACTTTAGACTGATTTCCCAGGCATCGCAGATCGCATCGATGCGGTGGTCCAGGTCGTCATACAGGGCAACGATGTCTTTCCAGGAACTGTAGTTCTTGGAGCTCGTCGGGACGTCCAGGTCCTCGACGATGTCGTAATACTGCTCGATGGTGTCCTCCGTGCGCTCGGCGACGTCGGCGAGATTTTGACGGGCGGTGCGATCTTCTTCCAGATAGCTGCCATTGAAGGCTTGCGCGCAGGCGCGGACCTGGCTATCGAGATCTTCGAGCAGATCGTAGTATTCGCTCAGGCGACGGTAGAGGTTTTGCTCGGAGAGGGTCGCCTGGCTGCCACCATCGTCATCATCGTCGTCATCGTCGTAAAGCCTATTGGGGTCATCGAGAGGCTTAAGGTCGTCGGCATCGACATCATGGTGCAGCTTGGTAACCTCGGCTGTCGTTTGCGTGGCAGTGCTGTCGAAAGGCTTGATCACAAAGAAAATGACCAAGGCGATGATAACTGCCACGAGCACAACGATAACGGCGATAAGCGCCTTGGTGCTGCTCTTTTTGGCGGCGGGGGCCTGCGGTGAATCAGGCGCGTACGTAGATGCCGGTTGCTGTTGGGCCGGGGTGCCCGCGACGGGTATGCGCTGCGTCGTTTCGACCGCTGCGGGGCCGGCAACGGGGTCGGGGCGATAGACGAGGGGGTCGTCCGGCTTAGCTTGCGGCGTATCGAGGGAGCCGGTCTGCTCAAACGCGGGTTGGCCATTGCTTGCGGTTGTCTGCTCAACGGGTGCACCGCATGAGGTGCAGAACTTGGCATCATCTGCAAGAAGCTTGCCGCACGAGGCGCAATACCGAGACATTGCCACTCCTTTCGCCACATTTCAATGCAATACGACGATTATACCCAGCGTCCAAAATTCCCCATCATAAGTTGCGGTGAAATAGGGACTGTTTGGCGGTCTCAGGGCTTCAACCAGTCCCTATTTCACCGCAACTTTGGAAAGGCACCATTAGCCATTGGGGACGCGCCGAGCACTGGGGTATCATGGCTTGGTTGATATATCTGCATTTACGCGCCTTGTAGGAAGGGGCTGCGCCCATGGCTTTTGAGCCCGCTCAACATAGCTTTATCACGCTCGAGGGCGTCGATGG
>URNU01000260.1 GCA_900549275.1 uncultured Collinsella sp.
CTCGTTGCCGTCCATAGACTTAAACTTACGCGCCATATACCCCTCTCCTCTCATATAGGTATACAGGCCCCGGCGATTGCCGGGATGTTGGCGTGATGGGATTTTCGCTGTTGCTTCCAATCATCTGGCAGGCAGACTGAGCAGCAGGCACATGGCGTGGAGAGAAGGCATGCCAAGGCGAGGGGCGCTTGCGCACCGCAGGCCCAGCTACCCGTCTTGCACATGGCCGAGCGCCGCAAAGGCCGCATGCCGGATGCTCCCGGGCACGCCCCGGCGATGGGAAGCGCCCGCAACGAAAATCCGCATGCGGGCTTATTGTACCCCGCCGTCAAGCCATACTTTCGGCAAATATAGGTGGGAGGTAAAGGTTTACCTCGGGTGACTATCACACGGCCGCTGCCAACGAACGCAATCCCCGGGGACCACGCAGCAGTTGCGGTGAAATAGTTCTTGGATGCCCGCCTCAAGGGCCCCATCAGGAACTATTTCACCGCAACTTATTTAGGAGATGAGTTAGAGGGCGCCGAGGAGGATGGCGTAGGTGGTGGATTCGCCGAGCCTGAGTTCGTCACCGGGGTTGAGCTGGGCGCGGCGGCCGGGCTCGACCTGAGTGCAGACGTTCGTCGCGCCGTTTACCACCACGGTTCCGTTGGTGGACGACAGGTCCTCGACGTACCAGGCATTTTGATCATCGCACCACACGTGGGCATGGCGAGCCGAAACGTCATCGCCCACATCGGTGATATCGCCTTCCCCCGTCGCCAGCGCACCGATCTCGACGCCCTGCTCACTCGGCTGAATCCAGCGCGGGGCACTTACCACGTAACCGCCTTGCACGCGAAGCAGGCCCAGCGGGTGCGCAGGCGCCGCCTCGTGATCGCCCGTGACCGAAGATGTGCTCAGCGAGCGCGGCGTCGACGTGGCGCCGCCGCAGGTCGCATGAGCGTAGTCGATGGCATAGGTCACCGACGAGCGGACATCCGCCGAGCAGCCGACGGCGACAAACAGCACCAGCACGGCCTCGGCACGCTCGGCGGGCATAAGCTCCGCCGCCTGCGACAGGCGCTCGACCGCATTACGGTAGAGGCTCGTATCCTGATGGCATTCCTCGAGCGCCCGCACCATGGGCTCGCCGGCGGGCCCGCACACCATGTTGATCACCGCCGTGGCATTCATGGGATTGCGGCGACGCAGGGCAAGATGCGACATGATGCGCGCGGCCGAGGTGCCGTAATCGGCAAAATAGCGCTCCTGCAGCGTGCCGACCGGAGCGCGCACGATAAAACGCGAGACCCAGGAGCGATCGGCGGCGCGGCTCTGGGGGCTGCGGCCATCGGCCAGCGGACGGCTCGAAAGCACCATGCCGCACAGCTCGATATGGCTCAGGTGCGCTGCGCGTTTAAAGATGTCGAACATGGCTCCGCACGGGGTGAGCTTGATTTGAGATGCCATGGCCTAGACCTCCTTGGTCGTTGAGCTCGTATCGGACGACTCCTCAGTCGCCCCGACAAAGGCGCGAACCGCTGCGGCACCACCGGCAAGCGGCGTCGCCGTCTGGGTTTTTGCGCGCCGCGGCGCCGCGACGGGAAACTCAAAGGCAAAACCCATCGATAGCAAAAACCATACGAGCGTGTATGTTGCAATTAAGGCGGCAACAAGGCCGCTCGCTACGGCGCGCTGGGAAAACACAGTGCATGCAACCGCGATCAGCACCGGAACCTCGCAGGCAGAAAGCGCCAGTACGCCATGCAGGAACCCCGTGCGACGATCGTGCGCCATGGCGCCGGCGGCAATACCCGCCATGCCCGGCAGCGCCAGCGCGAGCGCGGCAACGACACCCGGCAGCGTACCGGACCACGAAATGTACCCCACGGCAACCGTCGCACGAGCACCAGACGTCAGCAGTGCCGCCGACACCACCACAACGGCCCATATGAGACCGCAGACAGCCGCAGCGCCGATCATCGCAGCTCGACGGACCATGCGGCCGGACGCGTCCATGGGACAGGGGGTGAGCGGCTCGCCGCGAAGCGAACGGCCGACGTTTTGCGCGTAGTGGTCGCAAAACGTCGTAAGCGCCGCCTCCACCGCGGCGGGCTCGGGACGATCGCCCTGATTACACGACAGGCAGGCCATGACCACGTCGAACAACTGGGCATCGACAAATGCCAGCGCGTCGCGCAGCTCCTCGGAGTCCGGCTCGAGCCCCATCTGCTGCGCCTGCTCGGCGGCGGCGAGCGCCACATCGGGCTCACGCCGGAGCAGTTGGGTTAGGTCGCAACCGGGCGCATGGGCGCCAGCGGGATAGTCGGGGCGCGTATCCATCTTGAGACGATAGGGGCTGGCAATATCGCGCGTCTTTTTTCGCGAACCCGAGGTGCCGGATGCGCTCGACGCCACCTCGTACGGTGCGACGCCGGCGATGAGCTCATAGACCGTGCTCGCCGCGGCATACACGTCGATTGCCGGCGACATGCGCAAAACGCGCAGGTCGGCAATATCGTCGGTGAGCATCTCGGGCGGAGCGTAGGCAACCGTCGCGCGGCGCAAC
>URNU01000261.1 GCA_900549275.1 uncultured Collinsella sp.
CAGCGATAGCCTCCTGCTGACCGTAGTCGGTCTTCTTAACGTTGGGCCACTGCGGCCAAGGGTTGCTCGCCGCACGCTTATCGGGCGCGGCCGGCAGGAACTCAAACTGACGCACGCTGCGCGCACCCTGGCGCACTGCGGTACCCACGCAGTCGTTGCCGGTATCGCCGCCGCCAATGACCACAACGTCCAGGCCGCGCGCGTTCACCGCGGGCTCACCGCCATCGAGCACCGAGACGGTCGAGGCCGTCAGGTAGTCCACGGCATACACCACGCCCGGGGCATCCACATTCGTAGCCGAAAGGCCGCGAGGTGCACGAGCGCCGGCAGCCACCACGACGGCGTCAAAGCCATTGAGCTTGGCTGCTACCGCAGGGTCCGTCACGTCGGCGCCCAGCTCAAAGACAATACCCAGCTCGCGCATGAGGGCCACGCGGCGCTCGACCACAGACTTCTCGAGCTTCATGTTGGGAATGCCGTACATGAGCAGGCCGCCCGGGCGATCGTCACGCTCAAACACCGTCACGCGGGCACCGCGACGCGCGAGCTCCCATGCAGCCACCAGGCCAGCCGGGCCGGAACCAACCACGGCGACCGAGGGCGCGCCCTCCCCTGCCGGCTCAAAACGACGCGGACCGCCATTTGCCCACTCATGGTCGCTGATCGCACGCTCGTTATCGTGGATCGTCGTGGGTTGGCCATCGACCGAACCCAAGTTGCACGCGGCCTCGCACAGCGCCGGGCACACGCGGCTCGTAAACTCGGGCATGGGCGAGGTGAGCGACAGGCGCTCGGCCGCTTCGTCCCAGCGGCCGCGGTACACCAGCTCATTCCACTCGGGAATCAGGTTGTGCAGCGGGCAGCCGCTCGGGCGTGCCTTGCCAAAGCTCGCGCCCATCTGGCAAAACGCCACGCCGCACATCATGCAGCGGCTCGCCTGGGCACGGCGCGCATCGTCGTCGAGCTCGACGAACAGCGGATCGAAATCGCGGCTGCGCTCCCCCACGGGGCGCAGCTCGTGGGTCACGCGATCGATATCAAGAAAAGCACCGGGCTTACCCATGGCACTTACGCCTCCTTCTTGGTCGAAGCAACAGAACCGGTAGCGACCACGGGCGCAGCACCGCCCGCGACATCGAAGCGAGCGACATCCGCGGCGCTCGCGCGACCGGTCACGATGTCAAACGCCAACTCCTCGGCCTGTGCATGCGTCTTGCCGGCAGCCTCACCCGCGGCGACAATCGCCAGCACGCGCTCGTACTCGGTCGGAATGACCTTCACAAAGTGCTTGCTCATCGTCTCAAAGCTGTAGAGCAGCTTAATACCGCGCGGGCTCTGCGTCGCGTCCACGTGCTCCTGGATGAGCGCACGAATCTGCGCCAGCTCGCCGGCCGTCGGGGCCTTGAGCTCAACGCTCTCGTGGTTCACACGGGCATCGAGCGTGCCGTACTGGTCAAAGACATAGGCCACGCCACCCGTCATGCCGGCGGCGAAGTTCTGCCCGACCTCGCCCAGGATGAGCGCCAGACCGCCCGTCATGTACTCGCAGCCATGGTTGCCGCAGCCCTCGACCACCACGGTGGCGCCGGAGTTGCGCACGCCAAAGCGTTGGCCGGCCAGGCCGTTAATAAAGCCGCGGCCGCTCGTGGCGCCAAAGAATGCAACGTTGCCCACGATGATGTTCTCGTCGAACTTGTAGGTCGCATGCGGGTTGGGGCGCACCGACACCTCGCCGCCCGAAAGGCCCTTGCCAAAGTAGTCGTTGGCGTCGCCGCACACGTTGAGCGTAATGCCGCGCGGCAGGAAGGCGCCAAAGCTCTGACCGGCCGAACCATCGCAATCGATGGTGATGGAGCCGGCGGGCAGGCCCTCGGGGTGCGCCTTGGTCACCGCACTGCCCAGGATGGTGCCCACGCAGCGGTTGACGTTGGCGATATCGGCGCGGAAGCGAATCGGACGCAGGTGCGCACGGGCATCGGCCGTATAGGGCACAAACAACGTGGAGTCGAGCGTCTTGTCGAGCTCGCTGTCCGCGGCCATCTGTGGCAGGAAGTGGCGGCCATCGGCACCCGGGATATGGGCACCGAACTCGCAGGTCGCGCTCGCCAGCACGGGCGACAGATCGAGCAGGTTGGCCTTGCGGTTGCCCGGTACCTCGATTTGGCGCAGGCACTCGGGATGGCCGACCATCTCGTCGACGGTGCGGAAGCCCAGGCTCGCCATGATCTCGCGCAGCTGCTCGGCCACGAAGAGCATAAAGTGCTCAACGTGCTCGGGCTTACCGCGGAAGCCACGACGCAGGCGGCAGTTTTGCGTAGCGATGCCGGCCGGGCAGGTATCCTGCTGGCAGTCGCGCTGCATGAGGCAGCCCATGGAGATGAGCGGCATGGTTGCAAAGCCAAACTCCTCGGCGCCCAGCAAGCAGGCGACGGCAACATCGGTGCCGTCCATGAGCTTGCCGTCGGCCTCGAGCACCACGCGGGAGCGCAGGCCGTTTTGCAGCAACGTCTGCTGGGCCTCGGCAAGGCCGAGCTCCA
>URNU01000262.1 GCA_900549275.1 uncultured Collinsella sp.
CACGATGCGGCCGGCACCGATGTTGAGGTGACCCACCTCGGAGTTGCCCATCTGACCGTCGGGAAGGCCCACATCCTCGCCCGAAGCACCGAGCGTGGTGTGAGGATACTTCTCGTACAGGCTATCAAGGAAGGGCGTCTTAGCAGCGGCGACGGCGTTCTCGCCATCGGCCGGAGCCAGGCCACAGCCGTCCATGATGATCAGGAGTGCAGGAAGATGACGTTGTGCCATATGTCCTACTCGCCTGCCTTGACGACCATAGAGGCGAAGTCGGCAGCCTTGAGCGAAGCGCCGCCCACGAGGGCGCCGTCGACGTCTGGCTTGGCGACGAGCTCGGCGATGTTGCCGGGCTTGGCAGAGCCACCATAGAGAACGCGGATGCCGTTAGCGAGCTCCTCGCCGAACATCTCCTTGAGGGTCTCACGGATAGCGCCGCAGACCTCCTGAGCGTCCTCGGCGGTAGCGGTCTTGCCGGTGCCGATAGCCCAGATGGGCTCGTAGGCGACGACGACCTGCTTGGGGCAAGTGATCTCGAGACCCTCGAGACCAGCCTTGACCTGGTTCACGACGTGCTCGACATAGGTGCCGGCCTCGCGGACCTCAAGAGACTCACCGCAGCAGAAGACGGGAACAAGACCGGCGGCAACGAGGGCCTTGGCCTTCTTGTTCTGATCCTCGTCGGTCTCGTGGAAGTAATCACGACGCTCGGAGTGACCGATGATGCAGTAGGTGCAGCCAGCGGACTTGAGCATGTCGCAAGAGGACTCACCGGTGAAGGCACCCTTGGTCTCCCAGTACACGTTCTGTGCACCGAGGGCGATGGGGGCAGCCTGAATGCGGTCATGGACCGTAGTGATGTCGATGGTCGGAGGGCAGACGAGCACCTCGACGCCAGCCGGAACCTCGGGCAGAGCCTGGGCCAGCTCGTCGGCGAGCTTGGCAGCCTCGGCGACGTCGTTGTTCATCTTCCAGTTACCAGCGATAAGAAGGGTGCGATTAGGCATCGAGAAGCGCCTCCACTCCGGGCAGGGCCTTACCCTCGACGAGCTCCATGGAAGCGCCACCGCCGGTGGAGATCCAGCTCATCTTGTCGGCCAGGTTAAACTTGTTGACGGCTGCGACGGAATCGCCACCACCGATGATCGAGGTGCAGTCGGTCTCGGCAACAGCCTCGGCGATAGCCTGGGTGCCGTGAGCGAAGTTGTCGAACTCGAAGACGCCCATGGGGCCATTCCAGAACACGGTCTTGGCGCCCTTGACAGCCTCGGCGTAGAGCTCCTCGGTCTTGGGGCCGATGTCCATACCCTCGCGGTCGTCGGGGATAGCATCGGAAGCGACAACCTCGGGGACAGCGTCCTCGCCAAAGTGATCGGCAACGCGGTTGTCGATGGGGAGCAGGATCTTGACGCCCTTCTCCTCGGCCTTCTTGAGCATCTCACCGGCGCGCTCGACCCAGTCCTCTTCCTTGAGGGACTGACCGACGGACAGGCCCTGAGCCAGGAAGAAGGTGTAGGCCATGCCGCCACCGATGATCAGGGTATCAGCGGAGTCGATGAGGTGATCGAGAACGCCGATCTTGGAGGAAACCTTGGAACCGCCGACGATGGCGACGAAGGGGCGCTCGGGCTCAGCAAAGATGCCGGTCAGCGTGTCGACCTCCTTCTCGAGCAGGAAGCCGGCGACGGCAGGCAGGTAAGCGGCGGGGCCCACGACGGAACCCTGGGCGCGGTGTGCGGTGCCGAAGGCATCGAGAACGAAGACGTCACCATAGGAAGCGAGCTTCTTGGCGATCTCGGGATCGTTCTTCTTCTCACGCTTGTCAAAACGAACGTTCTCGAGAACGAGGACCTTGCCCGGCTCGACGGCGGCGACAGCCTCGGCGGCCTTCTCGCCATACGTGTCGGCAACAAAAGCAACGTCAAGGCCAGAGAGCTCAGCGAGCTTCTTGGCGACAGGCTCGAGGGAAAGCTCGGGCTGGAAGCCAGTGCCCTCAGGACGGCCGAGGTGGCTCATGAGGATGACGCGAGCGTTGTGCTCAACGAGGTAGTTGATGGTGGGCAGGGCAGCCTTAATACGGGTGTTGTCGCCAACGACGCCATCCTTGATAGGCACGTTGAAGTCAACGCGGACGAGAACGCGCTTGCCGTCGACATCGATGTCGCGGACGGTCTTCTTGGTAAAGGCCATGTTTGCTTCTACCTTTCGTACGTGTCTGCCTTCCATTACGGCAGACGATTTCTTATAAAAAGGACGCGACCCTAGGGTGTAAGCCCTATAAGGCCGCGCCCTTCTTTAGACGCTCAACGAGCTATTCGCTAAAAGCTAAATTAAGCAACGAACTTCTCGAAGTACTTGATGGTGCGGACCATCTGAGAGGTGTAGGAGTTCTCGTTGTCGTACCAAGAGGTGACCTGAACGAGGGTCTGGCCGTTGCCGAGGTCAGAGCACATGGTCTGCGTGGCGTCGAAGATGGAGCCGTGGGTCTCGCCGACGATGTCGCGGGAGACGATCTGGTCCTCGTTGT
>URNU01000263.1 GCA_900549275.1 uncultured Collinsella sp.
GTGCCGATAACCCCGATGTCGAGCGCACCCAGGGCAACGCCTTCGCCGGCGCCAAGAACCCCTACCTGCAGGAGAGCCAGTGGGGCTGGGCCATCGATCCGCTGGGCTTCCGTATTACGCTCAACGACCTGTTCGACCGTTATCAGAAGCCGCTGTTTGTGGTTGAGAACGGCTTAGGCGCCAAGGATGTTGTCGAGGAGGATGGCTCCATCAACGACGACTACCGTATCGACTACCTGCGCCAGCATATCGCTGCGATGCGCGACGCGGTGACCGAGGACGGCGTTGACCTGCTGGGCTACACCACCTGGGGCCCGATCGACCTGGTGTCTGCCGGCACGGGCGAGATGTCCAAGCGCTACGGCTTTATCTACGTCGACCGCGACGATGCCGGCAACGGCACCCTCAAGCGCTCCAAGAAGAAGAGCTTCGACTGGTACAAGCATGTCATTGAAACGAATGGTGAGGACCTGTCCTAAGGAAGCTGAGGCACTCAACTTCATAGCCTCCTAAACAAGGCGCCCGGCGAGCAGTTAATGTTCGCCGGGCGCCTTGCCGTCTGCGGATTTTGGGACATGCGGCCCGCTTTTTTGACCCATCTGTCGGTACACTAAAGGGACTATGGGTACCCGCGAGCGACATATCGGCCACGCGGCCGCCCGATCCGCACCCGTGGCGGATCCCAGGGGCGGCAGGCTCTTCGCCATGCCGCGATTCCTTGTTGGCATAACACATCAGGCGTACCGTCACCGCGTCTTCGCTATCGCCGGTGCCATCACCGCGCTGTTCGTCATACTTTTGGCAGTCTTGCCGGCGCTGTTCGCCTTCGACCCTAAACTTTCTAACGCCGTGCCCGCCTATAGCGAGGTGTCCAAAGAGGTCGTGGATGCGCTCGCCCATTCGAGCTCTCTCCCGCCGCTTGTCGCCGCAATTGTATTTTCGATCTGGGGCGTATCGGTCTATCTGCGCTGTTTGGACTATGTGTTGCGCCGCCGCCTTGTTGCCGTCGCCACCATCTGCACCCTGTGGATGATCGAAGTCATTCTCAAGTACAAGTCGTTCACGCCGTTCTATGCCACTGTGCTGTGGTACCTGTACTACGTGCCCATGACGCTCATTCCGCTGCTCTACCAGTTGTGTGGTCTGCGCCTTGCGGGCCTGGAGCAACACCGCCTGGGTCGCCGCTACTGCGTTGCGCTGTGGATTGCGGCCATCCTGCTTATCGGATTTGTGCTCACCAACGATTTTCACCAGCAGGTCTTCCGCTTTGACCGTACAAGTGACACCTGGAGCAACGACTACACGTACGGCTGGGGTTATTTCGCCGTTCTCGTGTGGACGGCCTTTGACTTCGTGGCCTTTTTTATCCTGGTTGGTCGGTCCTCGTCCTTTCGCATCCAGCGTTTTTCGGGCACGGCGGCGCTCGTGCTGCTGGGCGGCGCATTCTTTGCCATCTCCTATGCTCTGCGCGTGCCCTGGGCATGGAGGCTCAACTTTTCGCTCGTCTATTGCGTCCTGTGCGTGGTGGCGATGGAAATCTGTCTCGATTGCGGTGTCATTCCGTCGTATCACGACATCGCCGGCATCTTCGACACCTTGCCGCTTAACCTCAAAGTTCTAACGCGCGACCTGCAGGAAGTCTATGCCACGCCAGTGTCAAAGCCAATGCCGGTGGGCGTGCGCGAGGAGTTGCGGGTCCAGGAGCACAGCCGCGCCCATGCCTTTGCCGTGGCGTCCGATCCCGATGTAATGTACCGTGCCTTTCCACTGCTGGGCGGATCGGCCCTGCTTGCCCAAGACGTGTCGGAGCTCAACGAGCTTAACCGTGAACTGGCGCATCGTCGCATGGAGTTGCAGCGTCAAAACGAGCTGCTCGCCGCCGACTACGACCTTAAGACGCATTTGGCAGATCAAGAGGCCGAGACCTTGTTGATCCAAGACGTGGACCAAGCGCTTGCCCGCGCGCTCGAAGGGATGTACGACCTGCTGAGCTCGCTGCCGCCGTTGACCGACGAAGCGTCTTCGCACGAGCGCTACCGCATGCTGCAGCGCGCCAAGATGCTCGTCGCCTATTGCAAGCGCAAGGGATCGCTCACGTTGGCACAGCACGGGGAGAGCGGTTTTGATCGCGACCGCATTCAGCTCATTGCCAACGAGCTCGCAAGTGACCTGCGCACCATCGATATCGACTGCGCCTCGATTATCGCCATACGGCGCCCGTTGAATGCCAGTACGGTAAGCGCCCTGTACGACTGCGTGTATGACTTTGCGTTTTTTGCCTACACCACCGACCATCCGGCGCTTATGTATCACTTGGGCGACCATGACCGATGCAGTGTCGAGCTGCGCGCCACGCTTTTTTCCAACGATGATGAAGATCTTTCGCAGACGCCCGCTGCGCAAGAGCTCGAAAGCGCTCTGCAAGGGCGCAACGTGGCATACCGCCTTGAGGGCGAGCCCGGCCAGCTGCGCATGATCGTCTTGATGCCGAGGGCGGGTGAGTGACGAT
>URNU01000264.1 GCA_900549275.1 uncultured Collinsella sp.
TGGTCGAGCTCCGAATTTGGCTTTATCACGCTTTCCGACTCGTACTCCACCGGCTCGTCCATCATGCCGCAGAAGAAGAACCCCGACTTTGCCGAGCTTATCCGCGGCAAGAGCGGCCGAGTCTATGGCAACCTGGTGCAGCTGCTCGTGACCATGAAGGGCTTGCCGCTCGCTTATAACAAGGACTTGCAGGAGGACAAGGAGGGCGCGCTCGATACCGCTCATACGCTTATGCAGTGCCTTTCCGTTATGGCCGGTATGATTTCGACTTGGACCGTCAACGAGGACGCCATGGCGCGCGAGTGCGGCGTGGGGCACCTTGCCGCCACCGATGTTGCCGATTACCTGGCCAAGCGTGGCCTGCCGTTCCGTGAAGCGCATGCCGTGGTGGGCCATTTGGTTCTGATGTGCGAGAAGCGTGGTTGCAATCTTGAGGACCTGCCGTTTGAGGTGTTCCAGGAGGCAAGCCCGCTCTTTGAGCACGACATTACCGAGGCGCTCGACATCCCGTCGATTGTCGCCGCGCGCACGACCGAGGGCGGTACCGCCCCTGCCGCCGTTGACGTGCAGCTGCAGCGTGCCGAGGCAAAGCTCGTGGCCGACGAAGGCGTGTTTGGATCGCTGACCAAGGTCGTCGAGATGGGCCACGGGGCAAAGTAAGGGTTTGGCTGAAGCGGCTTTGGCCATTTATTGATAAATCGTTGTTGCTTTACGGACGTCTGCTGATGTGGGCGTCCGTATTTTGTTGCTATGGGGGAGGGGCTTGTCGAGAACTTCTGTAGGACCTTTGGGCAGGTTGTGTAGGGGGTACGTTCACAGGCGGCAACCGACCGTCTGCTCGGTTCGATGCGGTTGATGGGTGGTCGGATGGTACTCTGATCGGGCTTCGAAACAGAAGTGACACATATGGAGCGCTTTAATAAATTGTAGCGTTTCAATAAACAGCTTTTTGTTTAACTGCAGCTAAAACTCTGTTACGATGCAGTCCAGGCGGGTGCCGGAATGGGACTTGGGCACGCGCGAACCTACTTGAAAGGCTACCTTATGGCTATCGAGAAGACCTTCATCATGATTAAGCCCGACGCCGTGCGCGACCGCAAGATCGGCGAGATCGTCGCTCGCATTGAGCGTAGCGGCCTTGTCATCGAGCGCATGGAGATGACCACGCTCGAGCGCGCTACCGTCGAGGAGCACTACGCCCATCTGGCCGACAAGCCCTTCTTTGGCGGTCTCTGTGACTTTATGACGAGCGGCCCGGTCGTCAAGATGGTCGTTTCCGGTTTTTCCGCTGTCTCCAAGATGCGCACCCTTATGGGCGCTACCAACCCGCTTGATGCTGCCCCCGGCACCATTCGCGGCGACTTCGCTGTCGATGTCAACGCTAACGTGATTCACGGCTCCGACTGCCTGGAGAACGCCGAGATCGAGATCAAGCGCTTCTTTGGCTAAACCAGCTTTGACTCCTTAAAGCTGTTAGCGTGTGGCTTGGGCGCCGCGGAACTCCATCCGTGGCGCCCTTTATATTCCAAGATCTATGAAGGGGCCCGCTCGGACGTGTGTTCCGAGCGGGCCCCTGCTGTTAGCTTGTGGCGCTGAGTAGTTTAGGCCTCGTCGACGACCTTGAGGCCGCGCGTGTGGTCGATCTCGTTGAGGAGATTGACGCGACGCTCGTGGCGGCCGCCCTCAAACTCGGCGTCGAGCCACTCATCGACAATCATCTTGGCGAGCTCGGAGCCCACGACGCGAGCACCAAAGGCGAGCACGTTGGTGTTGTTGTGCATGCGCGATAGCTTGGCGCTGAAGGGCTCGGAGCACACGACGGCGCGTACGCCCTCCACTTTGTTGGCAGCCAGGCTAATCCCGACGCCGGTGCCACAGATCAGGATGCCCAGGTCGACGTCGCCGTTGGCAACGGCCTTTCCCACCTTGTAGCCGGCGATGGGGTAGTCAAAGCTCTCGGAGGTGTCGGTGCCAAAGTTCACGACCTCGCAGCCGCGCTCCTTCAGGTGCTCGGAGATGATGTTCTTGAGCTCGACGGCGGCGTGGTCGTTACCGATACCGATCTTCATAGATGGTTCCTCTCTGGTCTGTGCGGCGAGATTGCTAAAGGTTTAACCGCGTTCGACTGCATGATAGCGCGATTTTTGTGTAAACGCTTGGGCGTTTTTTGTTCAAACGCTTTAGCATGCAACAAGACCGGCTTCTCATGAATAATGCCTTCAATTTGTGCTCGAGCGCCGTCCGCCGGAACCATGGTTGCGGTTTTTGATGCATTGTTATCAAATAAAGGGGCTAACGAATATTAAGAGCCAAGCCCGTTATGCAAGCAGGAGATACCTATGCCTACCGATTCCCTTCGTGATGCCGCGTTTTGCGATGTTTTGAACCGCGAGCTTGTCTGTGCACTCGGCTGCACCGAGCCCATTGCCGTTGCCTATGCAGCGGCGCTGGCGAGCCAGACGCTCGGTTGCGAACCCGA
>URNU01000265.1 GCA_900549275.1 uncultured Collinsella sp.
GAGGTGGCCGATATCGACCCGGCTAAGGCGGGCGGCGTGGATGCCGCGCGCGACAAGGAGGGGGCGGCGATTCTTGCTGCCTTGCCGTCTCGAGCGCATGTGATCCTGCTGGCCATTGAGGGCAAAGAGCGCTCGAGCGAGGAGTTTTCGGCGCGGCTCGATGATCTTATGCTGCGTGGTAACAGCGACATCGCCTTTGTGATTGGCGGATCGGACGGCGTGAGCGATGACGTGCGCGCCCGCGCCGACGAGATGCTCAGCTTTGGACGCATTACCTTGCCGCATAACCTGGCGCGCGTGGTGCTGCTGGAGCAAATCTACCGCGCCTGCAAGATCAGTCGTGGCGAGCCGTATCACAAATAGGTCGGCAATACGAAACAATGGCGTGGGACAACACCTTTCGTTTTGAGGAATGTGTCTGGAAGGACTATGAGATATGAAGATTGGATTTGTCGGTTTTGGCAATATGGCGAGCGCTATGGCCGATGGCTGGATCGCTGCCGGTGTAGCTGTGAGCGACATGTGCGCCTGCGCGGGTCGCTACGACGCACTGGTTGAGCGCTGCGAGGCGCGCGGCATGGTCGCCTGTCACGATGCCGCCGAGGTTGTCGCCGCATCCGATATCGTGGTCGCTGCGGTCAAACCGTACATGATCGAGAAGGTATTCGCCCCGCTCAAGGACATTCTTGCCGACAAGGTCGTTCTGTCGGTTGCCTGGACTTGGGACAGTGCCAAGTGGGAGCAGGTCCTGCCGGGCGTCGCGCACATCTCGACGGTGCCCAACACACCGGTTTCGGTGGGCGAGGGCGTCATCGCCTGCGAGAAGGCTTCCACGCTTAGTGATGAGCAGAGCGCAGTGGTGCTTGATCTGCTTGGCAAGCTCGGTGCGGTGGTCGAGCTCGATACGAGCCTGCTGTTTGTGGGCGGCACGGTGGGTGGTTGCGCTCCGGCATTTGTCGCCATGGCAATCGAGGCCCTGGGCGATGCAGCGGTCAAGCACGGTATCCCGCGTGCCGATGCCTATCGCATTGTGAGCCAGATGGTGCTGGGTACGGCAAAGCTGCAGCTTGCAACTGGCCAGCATCCTGCGGCGATGAAGGATGCCGTATGCTCGCCCGGTGGTGCCACCATCAAGGGCGTCGTTGCGCTCGAGGACGCCGGCATGCGCAGTGCCCTGGTCAAGGCAATCGACGCAACTCTCCAGTAAAACCTGCCATTTAGGGACAGGTTTATTTTGGCAGGTTTTTCCTGCGGTTTTGTCGTATGTGCGAAAAGCGCCCCGCAACTGGCTCAATTCCAGTTGCGGGGCGCTTGCGTTTGCCCAGATAAAACCGACCAAAATAAACCTGTCCCTTTTTGGCAGGTTAGTCCCAGAAGCTGTCTTCCTCATCCTCGGACTTGGGTCCGCGGTCGACGTACATCTTATGGGTACGCTTCTCCATTACAAAGGCAAGAATCGCAAATAACAGGATGCCGCCGGCGAAAAGGATGGCAAAACCGGTGCGGGTGCCAAACAAAAAGGAAAAAACTGCGTCCATTGGGTGCCTTCTTGCGTAGTTGAGTTGGGTCGTAAACGCTCATAAGTATATACTTGCCCATACATGTACAAGGTTGCAACCTAAATGGAATGTATATCGCCGGAGGATCTAATGCTTGATATCAAGTTTGTTCGCGAGAACCCCGATGCCATCGATGTCGCCATGGCTAACCGCCAGACGTCTTGGGATCGCGAGAAGTTCTTTGAGCTCGACGACGAGCGCCGTGCCGTCATCACCGAGGTCGAGGAGCTCCAGGCTACGCGCAATGCCGAGTCCAAGAAGATCGGCGCCCTGATGAAGGAGGGCAAGAAGGACGAGGCCGAGGCCGCCAAGGAGGCCGTGCGCGCCGTCAACGAGAAGATTGACGGTCTGGCCGAGCGCCGCACCGCTCTCGAGCAGGAGCAGTACGGCTTCATGGCTCACCTGCCCAACATTCCGTGCGATGCCACCCCGTACGGTAAGGACGAGGACGAGAACATCGAGCGTCGCCGCTGGGGCACCCCGCGCGAGTTCGACTTCGACTTTAAGCCGCACTGGGATCTGGGCACCGATCTGGACATCCTCGACTTCGAGCGCGGCAACAAGCTCTCCGGCAGCCGCTTCACCGTTCTCGGTGGCGCCGGCGCCCGCCTGGAGCGTGCCCTTATCAACTTCTTCCTCGATACGCACACCAGCCGTGGCTTCAAGGAGTGGTGGCCGCCTATCGTCGTCAAGCGTCAGACCATGTTCGGCACGGGTCAGCTGCCCAAGTTTGAGGACGACGCCTATCACGTCTCGGGCGACAACTTCCTGATCCCCACCGCCGAGGTCGTGCTTACCAACCTGCACGCCGGCGAGGTCCTCGATGCCGACACTCTGCCGCGCCGCTACACCGCCTTCACCCCCTGCTTCCGCGAGGAGGCCGGTTCCGCCGGTCGCGACACCCGCGGCAT
>URNU01000266.1 GCA_900549275.1 uncultured Collinsella sp.
ATGGAGGCCGACCGTCGCGGTATGTACGCTCGCGACGTATTGTCTTCCCGTGCTTCCGCCAAGGCCATTGACCAGCGCGATTCCGCTTTTGCCGCGCGTTTGGCGCTCGGTGTTGCTGCCACGCAGGGCATTTTGGATGAGTTGCTCGACCAGTTTCTCGATAAGCCCAAAAAGGTCGCGCCGCGCGTTCGCATGGCGCTTCGCATCTCGGCCTTCGAGATGCTCTACCTGCATACCCCGGGTCGCGTTGCCGTGAGTCAGGGTGTTGAGCTGGTTCGCAGCGGCGCTAAATCGGCTGCCGGTTTGGCGAACGCCGTGCTGCATAAGGTTGCGGACAACGTTGAGGACTTTGCCACGGCATCGGACGTGGATGAGTCCGAGCGTCGTTTGGTTCGCCTGTCTCGCTTGATGGGCATGCCGCGCTGGCTGTGCGCTCGCATTATGGCGTCGTTCGATACGCCCGAGGGCGCGCTCAACTTTGCCGGCAATCTGGCGCCCGCGCCGCTCGCCTTGCACGAGAATGCCTTTGCGACCAAACCTGATCCGTACCTATCGCAGCTTGTTTCGCCTGTGTTCCCGGGTTGCCATGCGCCGGTCGATGCGCAGGCCACGGTTGCGTCGGGTGTCTTTGAGCGCGCGGCTGCCGTGGCCTCGGACCTTAACGCCCAGCTCATCGCTACCGTGGCGACCCGTCCCGGGCGTTGCCTGGAGATTGGCGCCGGTCGTGGCACCAAGACCTATGTGATGATGTGCCAGGCCAAGCGTGCCGGCTACGACCGCCAGCATACTGCACTCGATTTGCACGACCGCAAGTGCGACCAGAATCTCGCACGCCTGCATAAGGCGGGTATTACGGGTGTTCGCACGGTCTCGGGCGATGCCTGCGAGCTCGATGCGGTCCTCACGTCGTTCGATGCCATGCTTGGTAAGCCTGTCCTGTTCGACACAGTGTTTATCGATGCTCCGTGCTCGGGTACCGGCACCATGCGCCGTCATCCCGAGATTCCCTGGCGTCTGACCGAGAAGGACGTTACGACCGAGCTGCCCAAACTGCAGCTGACGATGCTCAAGGAAGCAGCCACGCGCGTTGCTGCCGGCGGTGAGCTTATTTATGCCACCTGCTCGGTCTTTGATGAAGAGAACACGCAGGTCGTGGATGCCTTCCTGGCTTCGCCCGAGGGTTCAGGCTTTAGCCTGGCACCCCTCTCCGAGGCGCAGATTCTGCAACTCCCCGAGTTTGAACAAGCCAAGAAGCTCGTCTCCGTACGCCAAAACGACCGCGGGCTTTTCCAAAGCGTCCCCGTAAACGCTGACTCCTACGACGGCCACTTCTGCGCCCGCCTGGTCCACTAGTAACTACTAAGTTGCGGTGAAATAGGGATTGAATAGCGGCTTCTACCCGCCAAATAGTCCCTATTTCACCGCAACTCATATGGAAACCTGGGTAGCTAAAGAATCAGCCCTGCGATCGGTGTCGGTCGCAGGGCTGCTTGGTTTCTAGTGGTTATGCGGGCAGTTGGCGCAACAGCCGCTGGTGGCGCTGGTGCTGGAGCCGCCACTGCGCTGGTCGGTGTTGTAGAAACCGCTGCCGTCGAACTTAATGCCGCTGGCCGAGAACGTCTTGGATGCCGGGGCGCCGCAGCTGGGGCATACGACCTCGGGCGTCTCGGACATGGGGTGCTCAACCTCAAACACGTTGCCGCAGCTCGTGCACTTGTAATCGTAGCGCGCCATAATACTTCCTTTTCAGCACAAAGCGGGCAGATCGCTCTGCCCGCAAAAATTCAAACAGCTGTAACTGTACCCTATATCGAGGGTTTTATCACGCTTCGCCCCAGAATCTATGGGTGCTGCGCAGGAGCTTCGCAGTTTTGCCCTCGGCGGCCGCAACGTCGGCCTCGTCAGCCTGCCAGGTCCAGTTGCCCGTGGCCACGCCCGGCACGTTCATACGTGTATCGTCGCCCAGCCCCAGTATGTCCTGCAGCGGCATCATCACGAGCGGAGCATCGCTTGCCAGGGCATTGCCCATGAGCTCGCCTGCCAATGCAATGCCGCTCGGCTCGTCGCCGCCCGCAAAGGAGCGCGTGCACCAGCCGGCAAGCGTCGAGGTGTCGTGCGTCGAGGTGTACAGGATCTTGCCCGGTGTGGGATGAATTCCGCAGCGAACGTCGTAGTCGCTAAACTCTAGTACGTCCATGCCGGGGAAGCCGCAGGTCGAAGCCATCGCGCGAACACCGGGCGTCAAATAGCCTAGGTCCTCGGCAATAAAGTTGAGCGGACCCAGCTCGTCGTAGGCGGTCTGGAACAGGTCTTTGCCCGGGCCAGCCAGCCAGCGGCCATCGGCACAGGCCTTGCCGGCAGGGATGCTAAAGTAGCTGTGGAAGCCCAGGAAGTGGTCCAGGCGCACGCGGTCGTAGAGCGAGAACGCGCGACGCAGACGGTCCATCCACCAGCGGTAGCC
>URNU01000267.1 GCA_900549275.1 uncultured Collinsella sp.
ACCTACTCCGTCTCGCCCGGTCGAGCGCCGCGGGCCAGGGCGTCCTGGTACTCCTTGACTGCCTTGAGCCTCTGCATCGGCTTCAGTCGCTCAAACATGGTGTTGCCGTGCAGGTGATCGATCTCGTGCTGCAGGCACACGCAGAACAGGTCGCCCGTTGCCTCATAGCGAATCAGGTTGGCATCCAGGTCGTACGCCTCGACGACGACATGGTCGGGACGCTCGATCTCGCAGCTAATGCCGGGGATGGACAGGCAACCCTCGCTATACGGCACCAGGTGGTCGCTCTGCTCAACAATAACGGGGTTAATGAGCACGTACGGATCGTAGTCGTTCTTGTCGGTGTAATCGCAGTCGATGGTGACGAGCTGGATGAGCTCACCGATCTGCGGAGCAGCCAAGCCGCAACCGCCGTTGTCGAACATCATCTTTTTCATCTTCTCGGCAAGCGCCTCGATCGCCGGGGTGATCTCCTCGATGATGGCGCACTCCTGGCGCAGACGAGGGTCGGGCGACAGTACGATTCCGTTGGCTTCCATGGCCATCCTTTCGGGTTGTTACATCAAATCATAGGCGTCGACGTCAACGCTCACGCTCACGCCGCGCACAGAGCCCACCTCTTTGAGGCAGGCGTCGATATCATCAGAGACATGGTACCCCACGGGCGACTTCACAAGCAGGTGGAAGCGATAACGGTCCTTGGCTCTCTCGATTACACACGAAGCCGGGCCCAGGACCTGCGGCACGGCGCTGCCCGCCCGCAAAAAGTCGGGCGCGGCGGCGTGCCAGCGGCGCTTGAGGAGCTTTGCGATGTGCCCGATATAATCCCGTGCATCATCGCGGCTTGCCGACCAAACCAAAATGTTGACCAGGCGCACGAAGGGCGGATACAAGGCGTCGCGTCGCTGGTCCAAGTCGTGGTCGGTAAAGATCGAACGGTCATGCTCGGCAACGGCGCGAATGACCGGGTCCTCGGGCAGATAGGTCTGGATAATAACCTCGCCAGGGCGATCGCCGCGACCGGCACGGCCCGCGACCTGCTCCAGCAAATCGTAGGCGCGCTCCCCCGCTCTAAAATCGGGCAGCTTCAGCGCGAAGTCGGCATTGACCACGCCCACTAGCGTGACCTCGGGAAAATCGAGGCCCTTGGCAATCATCTGGGTGCCCAGCAGCACCGCGCAATCGGCGGCGTCGAACTGTTCGAGCAGCTTTTTATGCGCGTCCTTGCCACGCGTGGAATCGGCGTCCATGCGAATGATGGCGACGTCCTCGGGCAGCATCTGGTGCAGCGCGTCCTCAATCTGCTGCGTGCCCAGGCCCATTTTTGCCAGGTAGCGGCTTCCGCATTTGGGGCAACGACTCGTGGGTGCCGGATAGGGCTGCACGCGCCAGGACGAACCGCAGGTGTGGCATTGCAGCGTGTGCGTGCGCTCGTGATACGTGAGCGCAGTGGAGCAGTGGTTGCAGGTGGGGACGCAGCCGCACTCGCGGCACATCAAAAACGGCGCAAAACCGCGACGGTTGTGCAGCAGCACGGCCTTCTCGCGGCGCTCGACCACGCGTTCCAAGCCTTCCATCAGTGGTTTTGAGAACATGGAGCGGCTGCCGTGCGAAAACTCGCGGCGCAGGTCGGCAATGCGGACCGTGGGCAACACGGCGTGTCCCGGGCGCTCGGGCATCTCGACGCGTGTCCAGGTGGCACCGTTGTACGTGCCGCGGCGGCAGCGGTCGAGGGCCTCTGCAGAAGGCGTGGCCGAACCCAACACGAGCGGGCAGCGATAGCGGCGCGCCATCTCGGCCGCCACCTCGCGCGCATGGTAGCGCGGGCTGGAGCCCTGCTTGTAGCTGGTCTCGTGCTCCTCGTCAATGATGATGAGACCGAGGTCGCTGAGCGGGCAAAAGAGCGCCGAGCGGGCGCCCACGACCACGCGCGCGGCACCGCTGGCGACCATGTCCCACTGGTCCAGGCGCTCGCCGGCCGAAAGACGCGAATGGAAAACCGCGACCGTCTCGCCAAAGCGCGAGCGGAAGCGACCGACGGTTTGGGCCGTCAGCGAGATCTCGGGCACAAGCACGCAGGCCGAACGGCCGGCCGCCAGCACGCGCTCGATGGCGGAAAGGTAGACCTCGGTTTTGCCGGAGCCCGTAACGCCGTCCACGAGCACCACGTCGCCGTGCGCATCCAGGCGAGCGCGCTCAATCTGCGCGAGCGCCTGCTGCTGGCCGTTCGTAAGCGCGACCGGTGCCTTGCCGTTTGCCGAGGACAGCGTAGTCTGCTCGCTGCAGCCACGCCAGGCTCGGCGCACCTCCACCACGACGACACCACGTTTTTCGAGCGCCTTAATGGTCGCCGACATACTGTTGTAGAGCAGGTTGAGGTCGC
Organism: uncultured Collinsella sp.; assembly: GCA_900549275.1. Taxonomy (GTDB): domain Bacteria; phylum Actinomycetota; class Coriobacteriia; order Coriobacteriales; family Coriobacteriaceae; genus Collinsella. Next base: position 2,384 of record URNU01000267.1, read on the forward strand.
GCGTCGTGACCGGTCCGCACTGGAGCGCCTCGATGAGCTGACGCTGACGAACCGCAGTCTTGGGCGGCGTATAGTC
>URNU01000268.1 GCA_900549275.1 uncultured Collinsella sp.
GCCCATGGTGACCATGCGCGAGCCGTTGTGCTCGCGGGTCATGTAGGCGGAACGCTCGTCGGAAATGTTGGCGACGACCATGCCCTTAATCTTGACGGCGGCCATATAGGAGCCGACGCCGTACTTATCGAATGCGAAGCCCTGGGAATCCTTGTGCTCCAGCAAGTCCTTGGCAACGGCGGTCGCGGAATCGACAAAGTCCGCGGCAGGGGTCTCGGAATAGTCAACGACCTCGTGACCGTCGGCGATGAGCATCTCCTTGATGGACTCCTTCATCGACATACCGTCGGCATCGGAAGCGATTACAACCCTCATGACATCCTCCTTGAGAGATACGCAGGTGCGTAGTTTCTGTTTGGAAGTGTTGAATCGCGTTCAGGTCCGGGCATCTGAATGTGCGGTTCTTCACTGTTCATGTTTATTTGAACACATTCGAACAGTAACTGCAACAACTATTTGTTTATCTTTGTTCTTTTTTGAACAAATACCGTTCACGGATGATTGCTGACCGTTTGGGCCCGGCGCGGACGTAGCGCCCATGTGTTCAACAAACAAAAAGGCGGCCGAGAACGCATCTCGGCCGCCTTTCGGCGGTATGCCCCGGTATATACAGCTGTTTTAGCTACTCGAACTGCCCACCTTTTTTGCGTGCTTGGACGGGGCACTCAGAAAGCGGCCCGTCAAATAGTTCGCCGGGCCGGAAATATCAATCCCCAGCAGTACGTGACCCAGCCACAGAAACGCTGCGAGCACCAGCAATGGAATCACGCACGAAGTCACGATCATCACGATAACGCCTTCGATCAGATCGGTCACTTGCTGCACAATTTCATCGGTCATCTGCTTGACGCCGCTGGTCACCGACGTAACGAGACCCGAGGCGCCGTCGGCAAGCTGCTCAAGCACATTCTTGGACTCTGTGGACTCGGTCTTTTTCTTGCTTGCTTTGGAGCTGTCGCTATCTGCCGCACCCGCAGCGTCGGCCGCCTTTTGCTCGGCCGCCTCGATGCTCACTCGATACGTTTCGTCGACCTTTTGCGACACCCATACGCTTGCAGGCACCAAGGCCATTCCGATCATGGAGACCACCAGCACGCGAGTCGCCACGCGGCGTAGGACGGCGCTCGTGCTCCAGCGTCCGTGAATGCCAAGCGACACCGCAAAGAGCACCAACGCAAACGGGATTAAGATGCCCAAGCCAACCGACCACAAAATGGTCAGCAGATATTTCTCGAGGTAGAGCACGGCAAGCACGATGCCCAGGTTACCCGAAAGCTGTGCAAGCTGCTCGGCGACTGGCGTTCCCGTATCGCCCGGCAGCGCAGTGATACCCGCAGATAGGGCGACGCACGAAGTCGTGAGCGCCAAAACGTTGCCCTTCTTTTGATCGATGACCTCGATGGTGGAGTCCCAAGTCTTGGTATCGGCAAAATGCGGACGAGCTACAAAGCCCGACAACAGCGCCAGTACCACGAGCGCAACGATGATACCGATCTGCAGCTTTTTATTTGCGCACACGACATCGGACAGGCTGGGCTGCAGCTCGGTTACCGTCGTGTGCTCGGTTATCTGGACAGAACGCCCATGAGCCATCTCGCGCGCGTCTCTCTTTTGAATCGATCCATTGTCCGGCATTTGGATACCTCCTCATTCCGGCCTGTATTGCGGATGAAATTATACCCACCCAGTAAAAAGCCGAACGGCAGGCGGCGCACCAGGCTGCTGCATGACCCGCCCGCCATGAAATGGGCCTATCTACTACGTTTAACCGCCTATCTCCGACCATGCCACAAAGCGAAAAACCAAAACCGCAGGTAGAACGCCTGCAGTTTTTCATGAAACGTAGTTGTGTTCGGGGGTACCGGGTTAAACGTAGTAGATGGGCCAATTTCGTGGCGAGTACTGCTAACCGATCCTCCGGGGACGGAAAAAGCGGGGCATTTTGGCCTGTCGACCCCTATTTCGCCGCAACCTAGATAGGTAGGATACAGAAAAAGCCCTGCTGCGGATAGCGGCAGAGCTTTTGGAAGGGGACTTGGTTGTGCGGGCTCGTTAGGCGAGCTTGGCCTCGAGCTCGGCGATGCGCTTGTAGGCATCGATGGTAAAGCGGGTCTGCTTCTCCAGGATCATGGTGGTCATAAGGGTGTCCTGAGCGTGAGCCATGATGAAGGTCATCTCCATCTCGCCGCCGCCGGCCTCCTGCGAAAGCAGCTTGGTCTGCGTGTCGTGGGCACCGATGAGCGCATCGCTGGCATCCTTGTGCAGCTGCTCGGCCTTCTCAAAATCACCCTCGCGAGCAGCATCGAGCGCTGCAAGCAGATCGGTCTGGGCGTCACCTGCGTATGCGACGATCTCGAATCCAACCATCGAGATTTCTTCTTTGGTTGCCATATTGCGTTCCTTTCACATATGAACCAATGGAGAGCATCGCGTCCGGGCATACGCGCTGCGTT
>URNU01000269.1 GCA_900549275.1 uncultured Collinsella sp.
ATCGGACAGCCAGCGGTTGACGTTGCCGATCATGCCGATGCCAAACGCTACGCCCGCGATAAGCAGAAAGCCCAAAAGCGAGAGCAAGATCATGGGAAGGGCATGCGTCTTGGAGCGACCGCGTCCCTGTCGTTGGCGAGGACCCATATATTGACCTCCAGGTATGTCGTGCCGGGCGCCAGGTGTGCTGCCGGGCAGGATGGACATAAGTTATTACACGATAAACCAATCGGGGCACGTGAGGCCTCGTGTATGCTGGTTGGCAGCAATTTTCAGAGTGAAAGCACACCTTGGCAAGGAGTTTATCGATGGCGATTCGGCCGATGGAACCAGGCGAACAATGCGAAAGCGAGTTGGCGGCGGCTGGAGTGGAGCTGCCCGAGCTGCTGGCGCCTGCCGGCGGACTCGACCAGATGCTCGCGGCAATTGCGGCGGGTGCCGATGCCGTCTATGCGGGGCTGGACGGGTTCAACGCTCGAGTGAGCGCGCATGGCTTTAGCGATGATGAGTTCGCGCGCGGTTGTGCCGTGGCCCATGCCCGTGGCGTGCGTGTGTACGTGACGCTCAACGTGTTCGTGTTCGATGATGAGTTTGCCGACGCCGTGGCGTTGGGGGCGCATGCGCATGCGTTGGGCGCCGATGCGTTGATCGTGGCCGATGCCGGGCTGGCTTGCACGCTTCGTGCAGCGATTCCGGGGGTCGAGATTCACCTGTCCACCCAAGCGGGCGCTCATAGCGAGGGTGCCGTGCAGTTGGCTGCCAAGGAGTTGGGAGTTGAGCGCGTGACGACGGCGCGCGAGCTGGCGGTCGACGAGATTGCCGCCCTTTGCGCTACTGGCGTGCCCATCGAGGTGTTCTGCCATGGCGCTATTTGCATTGGCTATTCAGGCGCGTGTGAGTTTTCGGCCCTGCGGCGCGGACGGTCGGCGATGCGCGGCGACTGCACGCAACCGTGCCGTCTATCCTATGACTTGGTGGACGAGGCGGGGCAGAGTGTTGTCGCTGTCGAAGGGGATCGCCTGCTGTGTCCGCGTGACTATCTGGGCATCGCGCATCTGCCCAAGCTTGTTGCCGCCGGCGTGGCATCGCTTAAGATCGAGGGCCGCATGAAGAATCCCGACTACGTCTTTAACGTGGTGAGGGTGTGGCGTCGGGCGCTCGATATGCTGCGCGACGGCGCATGGGATGCCGATGCGGTGCCGGCGCTTGAGCGCGAGCTGGGAAGGTCGTTCAACCGCGGCTTTACCGATGCGTATCTGCGGGGCCGTTCGGGCGCCGAGCTCATGAGCTTTGAGCGCGCGATCAACCAGGGCGTGCGCGTGGGCCACTTGGTGGCGGTGGGTCACGAAGAGGTGACGGTTGAGCTTGATGCCGCCGTGGCGGCGGGTGATACGCTCGAGATCCGATTTTACCCGGGTGCCGACGCGCGTCCCGATGTGCCCAAGCGCTGGCCGCAGGTGCCTTGCCCCGTTGATGCTGCGGCGGGAGAGCGCATCGTCGTGCATTGCAAACGCAAGGTGGACGCGGGCTGCGAGGTCTATTTGATTCGTAGCGCCGGCGTGCTGGGGCAGACGGCAACGGTGTTGGAGCGCATGCGGGCCGAGGCAGATGCGGTCGCGCCTGTTGAGCGGTCCGTTGAGGTGTTGCCGTTTGAGGGCGTTCTGGCAGATGGCGACGTGCCGACGGAGTTGGCGGGGCCGGCGGAGCCGGCAAAGCGTGAGGCTTTTGCTCGTATGGTCTTTGCCTGGGAGCTGATGGATGTGGATCCGCGCGATGAGTGTGGTCTGTCCGATGCGACGGTGGTGCTTGACGAAGTGTGCCGCGCAGGCGACGCCGAGCGGACTCGGGCGCTTATGCAACGTGCCGGGCGCATCGTCTGCCGCAATCTGGGACAGGTGGCGATCGCCCGCGAGCTGGGCACGGCGTTTGACGTGGCGGCGCCGGTGTTCTGCGCCAATCGGGCCACGCTTGCCTGGCTGCGGGGTCTTGGCGCGGGGTGGGTATACTTGCCTGCCGAGTTGCTCGGCAATGATAGGGAGCGTATTGCCGAGCTGGCTGCTGAACCCGGCGTCTTGGGTCCGGTCGACGCCGACTGTCCCGAGCTCATGGTGTGCGAGCACTGCCTGCTGACCGCCGAGGGCGTTTGCGCCACCGATGCGACGGGGCAGGTCCATTGCCGCGACTGCTCACGTCGTCGGCAAACGCGCTATTTAGTTGAACGTGACGGTACGCGCCTGCCGGTCGCTGTTGACGCATGCGGCAGGACGAGGATTTTCCTGTCGTAGGTGCTGCGTCGCGTCAGTTTGTTATCATAAGAGAGTTTATGGACTTCCAGCACCGCCGTTTTCGGCGAGGGTGCTATAGCAAAAGGAGGATACCCAATGCTGTCTGTTGACGAGCAAATGCGTATCATCACCTCGGGCGCCGC
>URNU01000270.1 GCA_900549275.1 uncultured Collinsella sp.
GAGCAGCAGCTCGTCGAGAACTACGCTGCCCTGTACACCGAGATCCTGCGCGTCAAGCCCTCTTCTGCTAAGGGCAAGTACGTCAAGTCCATCTCCGTGTCTTCCACCATGGGCCCTGGCGTCAAGGTCGATCCCGCTATCCAGCGCGATTTCCTGGCTGAGTAACTAACGGTTACTGCCTGAGCAAAGCAAGCATTGCTAAAGAAACCCGGTTCCGCCTCGTGCGGAACCGGGTTTCTTGCTATCGCGTCCAAACTACCTCAAAGGGAACAGTGCCCCCTTTGAGGTAGTTACCAGGGTGTTCTAGCGGTTGAGGACTCGATAGCCTCGTGGCGCTTGAGCTCTCGTCGCATGGTTTGCGAATTGAGCCAGGCTGCCTGCCAGCCACGGATGGGGTAGCGCGTCTGGTCGAGCTCAAACTGCGTATAGCCGCTGGCGTTGATGATCGTTGCCCCGCATGCATGTTGACGCTCACGCTGAAAGTCGTGACCATAGCATTGGTGCACATGCCCGTGCACCATGTAGTCGGGATTCCAGGATTCGAGCGCTGCGTTAAAGCATTCAAATCCTCGATGTGGCAGATCATCCAGATCGCCCATGCCGGCGGCGGGCGCATGGGTCAGCAGGATGTCGCAGCCGCCGACCATCTTCACTTTACGTGACAGCTTGCGCACGCGCTTGGCCATCTCGCGCTCGGTGTACATGTTGGCGCCATCTCGGTAGCGCATGGAGCCGCCAAGCCCCGCAATGCGGACGCCGCGATACACATACACGGTGTCTTCGACACAGATACAGCCGCCCGGTGCATGACGTGCGTAGCGGTCATCGTGATTGCCGCGCACGTAGATGAGCGGTCTGTTGATGACCGTGACCAAAAACTCAAGATAGTCCGGGTCCAGATCGCCAGCGGACAAAATCAGGTCGACACCTTCAAAGCGTTCCTTGCGAAAGCACTCCCATAGACATCGTTCTTCGGTATCGGCTATGGCAAGGATTTTCATAGGGCGCGGACCTTCGGCTCATCGTCGGTCTGCGGAATGGTGCCCACCACGTTGTCTGCCAGCCAGTCCATCTCGACGATTTGCGTGCTCGGCAGCGGGGGAAAGCCCTCGATCTGCACCACGCCGTCTTGGCTATGGAGCTCGCCGCCAAATGGATTGATGGAACCCTCGACGATGCCATTGCGGAGTAACTGGACAAGTTTGCGCGTCTGATAGGGCAGGCCCGGAGCGTAGCGAATGTCGATGACGCCCGAGCTCATGCCATACCAGTAGTTGACAGCGCGGACCCGGCTGTCGTCACTGGTCTCGTCCCAGGTGCCATGCAGCAGACTTCGCACGATAAGCTCGTAATATCGGCCCCAGTTCCACACCGGCATGGCAATGCCGGCAACCTTGCCATCGATCAGGCGGTGAAGTCCGTAGGCCGTGGGGTCTTCGAGCGACTTTGACATGTCGGCGCCGGTCATGACGCTCACGCCTTCGCGGCACATGGCCTCGGCAAGGCCACCGGCGGGCACATCGCCCCAGGTCAGGATAATTTGCGCACGGGGGTCGAGCAGCGAGGCTCCAATCGCAAAGGCGTTGATCTCGCTGAGTGCGCCCGAGGCGAAGACCGACGCGTGGTAACCGATGCGGTGGTTGTCCGCCATGCTGGCCGCAAGGGCGCCCAGGAGGAACTTGGCCTCGTACATCTTTCCAAAGTACGAACGGACGCTTTGGTGGGGAAGGCCGATAGAACAGTTAAGGAACCGAACCTGGGGATACTCAACGGCTGCCCTGAGCGTGTATTCCATCAGGCGGTGCGAGGTCGAGAAGATGACCTTGTCTCCATGTTTGACAGCCGTTTCCACGGCGGCGTAGAACACGTCCGGATCGTGGCAGTCCTCGAACGCTTCGGTGCGCACGATACCGCCAAAGTGCTCATCGAGATACTGACGCCCTTGGTCGTGCAGGCTGTCCCAGCTCGACGCCGCACAGGGGAACTCATGGATAAAGGCTATGCGCAGGGGGTTGGCCGCCGAATAGACGGTCTTGCTCATAAAGAAATTGAGCACACCGGAGGTGGACTTGGCGGGCGACTCTTCCTCATCGACGCTCGGTGCTTCGACAAGATCGACCTTGTCCTCGTCATTTTTGCCGGCGATGACCAGCTCGCGCCAGATCTTGCACAGGCGGTTTACAACGATATCCGTCGGCGTATCCAACAGGCGGTCCTGGTTGTATACATTGAGGTAGACGAGCATGGCGTCGGCAGGCGTAATGTCCAGGTGGTCGCCGCCTGCGCGAAGGTAGGCGCGCTTAAAGAGCAGGAAGGTGTGGCGCAGGTAGTCAACCTTTTTCTGCGGCCATTTTTCGATAAGGTTCTGACCGAGCATCTTGGCGAGCGTCTCGTAGCTTCCCTC
>URNU01000271.1 GCA_900549275.1 uncultured Collinsella sp.
TTCACCCTTAACTGTTACAGATCGAGACAAATGGAATAGGCGGGGCCGAATTGTCTAAATCTGTAACACTAAAACCGATTTTGGACGTCTGGTTGTTACAGATTGAGATAAACGCACAGGACAATCCTCTCAATCTCGATCTGTAACATCTAGCTGAGATTTTCGGCCCTACCTGTTACAGATTTAGACGAGCAGGCCGAGCACGTCTACGCCCGCAGATCCCTTACGCTGGAACGCTCGACCAACACGCCCGAGACGAGCGTACGACTTCTGGAGCTCGGGGCTTCCAGACCTGCGACGACCTCGTTAAGCGCACGGATGCCCAGTTCGCGGTGGCGAAACTTCACCGACGTCAGAATCGAGTTGGGAATCGTCTTGTAGAGCTCATCGTCGAAGCCGATCACGGACACGTCGTCGGGCACATTGAGCCCTTTGTCACGTAGAGCCATCATCACGCCGTTTGCCATGCAGTCGTTAGCAGCGAGGACCGCCGTGCAATCGGGCTTATCGGCAAGCACAAGGCCCGCGGCATAGCCACTATCCGCATTCCAATCGCCTTGCAGAGGCTCGGGCGGCTCAATGCCACGTGCCTCGAGTGCCGCTCGCCAACCTTTCATACGGCACTGGCTCGACAGTGACTCTTTCTTACCAGAGACGAAGTACACGTTCTTGTGCCCGTGGTTCAAGAAGTACTCGCACGCCATGCGCGCGCCGCCCTCTTGGTCGTCACTGACGGTAGAGCAGGTAGGATGTTCCATCGGTGTGATAATCACCGTCTTGAGGTCTTTCGGCGCCTCAAAGGTATCAAAGTCATCGACCATCTGGCGCAGGTTGAAAATCATGCCGTCGACGGGGAGCTGCGACATCCTACGCGCCGCTTCGGCAAGGGTCATCTTCTCCCCCGCCCGCTTTTTGATCATCGTAAGAGCAAAGCCTCGCTCTTCGGCGGCATCGGCGATACCGTCGATCATGTCCACGGCACCGCCCGACAAGTGGAACAGCACGACGCCGATGCACCCGTAACGGCCCAACTTGAGCGAACGCGCGGCAAAGTTGGCTCGAAACCCGAGCGCCTCCATGGCCGAATGAACCTTATCGCGTGTCGACTCTCGCACGCTATCGGGCTCGTTAATCACGCGCGAAACCGTCTTGAGAGAAACACCAGCGGCAATCGCCACATCATTCATTGAGACATTTTTCTTGTCCATCGTTGCCACTGCTTCTCCAGTCGGTTTTACATCGCTTGTTTTTGCGTTCTAGCATACACTACCTGCCTGACTGATAAATCAACCGTTTACCGAACAATATCGACCGCTCACCCGTATATCCTTGTTGCTCTTCCAAAAATGTCTTACGTTGTCATTAACGAAATGACAACGTTGTCATTTCGCAATGCCTTCCTTAAGCAGGAAGGTTTCCGGGCAGTCCTGACCATCCATCGACGACCAGTTCCATCCACATGCATCGCGCATCAAGTAGCAAAGGAGCTCTATGGACGCCATCGTAAAGATGCTCGAAAAGCATCAACCGTTCTTTGAGAAGATCTCGAGGAACATATACCTCCAGGCCATCAAGGACGGATTCCTTGGGTGCATGCCCATTGTCCTCACCTCTTCGATCTTTCTGCTCATTGCCACCCTTCCCGGCGTAGTCGGCGTCACGCTGCCCCAGCCGCTCATCGACTGGTGCAACAAGCTCTACAACTTCACCATGGGCGTCATGGGCATCATGGTTGCCGGCACCACTGCCAAGAACTTCACGGCTTCCATGAACCGTCGCATGCCCGCCGGCAAAGTGCTCAACGACGGTTCCACCATGGTGGCCGCCCAGTGCAGCATGCTGCTGCTCGCAGTCACGCAGTTCACCACCAAGTTCAACGGCTCCGAGCTTTCGGTCTTCGATTGCACCAGCATGGGCACGCGCGGTCTGTTCTCGGCCTATATCGCCGCGTTCATTACCGTGTGGGTCTATAAGTTCTGCGTCTCGCGCGATCTGACCATTAAGCTGCCCAAGGAGGTCCCGGGCGCCATCGCTCAGAACTTCCGCGACATCATCCCCTTTGGCGGTGCTGTCATCATCTGCGGCATCATCGATGTCGTCGTGCGCAACCTCATGGGCGTTCCGTTCTCCGAGCTGCTTATCAAACTGCTCTCCCCGCTCTTCACCGCTGCAGAAACCTATCCTGGCCTTATCCTTATCCAGGCAGCCACCGCGTTCTTCTGGTTTATCGGCGTCCACGGCCCCTCGATCGTCCAGCCGGGCATCGACCCCATCCGTCTTGCCAACCAGGCCGAGAACCTGCAGGTTCTGCTGGCCGGTGGCCACCCCGCCCACTCCCTCACCTTTAACATGTCGCTCGTGGGTGAGTTCGGCGGCACCGGCGCCACGTTCATCGTGCC
>URNU01000272.1 GCA_900549275.1 uncultured Collinsella sp.
GAGAGCGTGCAGGGCCTAGGGATTTGGGACCTGACCAACCGCGCCACGCATACCGCCGTGGGTACCCGCGGGCGCGCGCCGATCGGCAAGACCGATTGCGTCGCATGCGGCCAGTGCATCACGCATTGCCCGACGGGCGCGCTGCGCGAGCGCGACGACACCGAGACCGTGTTCGATGCTCTCGCCGATCCCGGCAAGATCGTGCTGGTGCAGATCGCGCCGGCTGTGCGTAGCGCCTGGGGCGAGGAACTTGGCATCCCGCGCGAGGAGGCCACCGTTGAGCGTCTGGCTTGCGCGCTGCGCCGCGTTGGCTTTGAGTACGTGTTCGACACCGATTTCTCGGCCGACCTCACCATTATGGAGGAGGGCTCCGAGCTGCTCGAGCGCCTGGGTGCCGCCGCTAAGGGTGAGGGTGATGGCCGCGGCTGGCCCATGTTTACGAGCTGCTGCCCGGGCTGGGTGCGCTTTGTGAAAGCCCGCTATCCGGAGTTTGTCGACAGCCTGTCCACATCCAAGTCGCCGCAGCAGATGTTCGGCGCTATTGCGAAGACGTACTACGCCAAGGTGCTGGACGTGGAGCCCGAGCGCCTGTTTGTGGTGTCCGTGATGCCGTGCACGGCCAAGAAGGCCGAGTGTGCGCTGCCGAGCATGGTGGGCGAGGGGGGTTCACCCGACGTGGATGTTGCGCTGACAGTGCGCGAGATGGTGCGCATGATCCGTGCGAGCCATGTGAGCGTCGACACGCTTACCGAGGAGCCGCTCGATACACCGTTGGGCTTCGGTACGGGCGCGGGTGTGATCTTTGGTGCCACGGGCGGCGTGATGGAGGCCGCCGTGCGCTCGGCCTATTACCTGGTGACGGACAGGAACCCCGATGCGGATTTCTTTACCGATGTGCGCGGCCTGGACGGCTGGAAGGAAGCCGTCGCCGATATCGATGGCACCAAGGTACGCGTCGCCGTGGCGCATGGGCTGGGCAACGCCGCCCGCCTGCTCGATGCGATTCGCGACGGCCGTGTGAGCTATGACTTCGTCGAGGTCATGGCGTGCCCGGGCGGCTGCGTCGGTGGCGGCGGTCAGCCCATCCATGACGGTTGCGAGCTGGCTGCCGAGCGTGGTCAGGTACTCTGGGGCCTGGATGCGAACGCCGAGATTCGCTTCTCGCACGAGAATCCCGATGTCCAGGCGTGCTACCGCGAGTTTTTGGGCGCGCCGCTCTCGCCGCTGGCCGAGGAACTGCTGCATACCGACCATCATGCCTGGTCGATGCCTAACGAGGGGACGTGCTAGCGATGCGCGCTTTTGATGTTGAGATGTCGCGCCGGGGGTTTGCCTCGGCGCTTGCCGCGGGCGCCCTGTCGCTTGCACTCGCGGGCTGTGGCGGCGGGGCTGCCGGCGCCGGGTCTGCTGCGGGCTCGGCTGCCGGGTCTGCCGCTGGCGGTGCCGCTGCCGGGCCGATTGAGGTGCACGTCGCGTCGCTCAAAGGCTCGACGTCGATTGGGCTGGTGCAGTTTATGGACCAGGCGGCCGACGGTGCCACGGACAACGAGTTCGACTTTGCGATCAGCGCCGCAGCCGATGAGATCGTGCCCAAGGTGATTCAGGGCGATGTCGACATTGCCCTGGTGCCCGCCAACGTGGCGAGCGTGCTTTACAACAAGACCGAGGGTGCGGTGCAGGTCATCGACATCAACACGCTGGGCGTGCTGAACGTGGTGACGGGCGACGCGAGTGTGGCCTCGTTTGGCGATTTGGCGGGCCATACCGTCTATATGACGGGCAAGGGCACCACGCCGGAGTACGTCATGAACTACCTGCTGGAGCGCGCGGGCCTGACCGGCCAGGTGGCGCTTGAGTTTAAGAGCGAGCCCACCGAGGTGCTGTCGGCGCTGCTTGCCGACCCGACTGCCGTGGGCGTGCTACCCGAGCCGTTCAAGACGGCGGCCATCGCCAAGAGCGAGGGCAAGCTGTCGGCTCCGGTAAGTCTGACCGATGTGTGGGATGAGCTGGCAGGTGACACGGGTTCGCGCCTGCTGACGGGCGTGACCGTGGTGCGCCGTGTCTTTGCCGAGGAGCATCCCGATGCCGTGGCGGAATTCCTGAGCTGCCATGCTGCGAGCGCGAAGGCCGTCAATGCGGCGCCGGCGGACTGGGCTCAGGCCGTGGTCGATGCGGGTATCGTCGATAACGCCGCGATTGCCGAAAAGGCGATTCCCGGGTGCATGCTCGTGTGCCAGACGGGGAAGGATATGAAGGCGGCGCTCGGTGGGTACCTGCAGGTGCTGGCCGATGCGGACGCGAGCGCCGTGGGCGGCAAGCTCCCGGCTGACGATTTCTACTACATGGAGTAGCCCGTGCGTGCGTTTGCTCGACAAATGACAGAGCGTATGAAGGCGGT
>URNU01000273.1 GCA_900549275.1 uncultured Collinsella sp.
TTCTCGTAATCGAGCTCGTCGATCAGGTCGGCGGCGTCGTCCGGGTCCATCATGGCCAGCATCGACGATGCGTCCGTGTCGGACAGGCCCTCGAGCATCTCGGTCATAAGCTCGTCGTCATCGAACTCCGAGATGGCCTCGGCGGCCTGGGCGGTATCGAGTTGCGCGAACACCTGCGCACGCAGGCGCGGGTCGAGTTGCTCGATAATGTCAGCAATGTCGGCAGGGTGCAGCTCGCCGAGCGTCTTGTGCGACACCGAAAGCTGGATGTTTTTAGTCGAACGGTCGAGCAGGTCCATGTAGGACCAGGCGATGATGTCCTCGCCGAGCGGTTTGCCCAGGTGCTTCATAAAGCTCTCGACGACATGCTCGAGTGCGGGGCTGATCGCGCGCAGCAGGCCGCGGGCGCCGACTTCGGCACCCAGCAGACGCAGCTGATTTTCGCCCGACATGGAAAACTTGATGTCGTTTACGCGCACGACCTTCATGCCCTGCGTGTCGACAATCTGCTTGTTGAGCACGTCGCGGGCGAGCAAGAGTTCGGTCGGCTGCAGGTACGAAAAACGGATTTCGGTGGCCGGCGACTTAAGATGCACACCCGTCTCGTCGATACGGTCGACCCATTTGCGCCAGCTGATCATAAACGGCGTCTTGCCGGGTCCGCGGAACGCGAGCGACGTCACGTGCGGAAAAACTTCGCCGGTAGCAATGCCAAAATCGTTCACAACGCCGAGCTTTTCGCCATCGACGTCCAAGACCGGCAGTTTGAGCATCTCACTCAGATAATTCACTGGTGCTCCCCATCATTATCCCTTCGGACTGCGGCCATGCCGGCACGCCGTCCGTGGACTTTTAGATATGTATACGCATGCGCGGGCGGCACGCCGCTCGGCGCTCACACCCCGTGCATGCGCAAGAAGCACCTGCAAGGGGTCATCGACTGTATGGTCGAGGTTTGGATTTCACCTGCAACCTTTCTCTTGACCCTTGTTATCCGCAGTAACTATAGCATCAGCATCGCGCCGTGGCGCCAAATTTATGCTCCAAACATCGCAGGCATACCAAACGCTGACGCATCCGTGACATAGTCATTGGGGACATTCTTACATGACTAGTCTGTGGTGTCATCATCTTCGGCGAGCTGGGGGAACACGGCGTTTTTGGGCATGGTGACCTTCGTCAGCGAGGTGAGCTTTTTGCTCAGCGATGCGTCCGTCTTGACCAGATCGCTCAACGTCACGATTTTGTAACCGTCGGCAATAAGCCCGTCGATAATCTGCGGCAGCGCCTCGAGCGTCTGCTCGGCGCACTTATCGTTATCGGTCAGCAGCACAATGTTGCCTGGCGTCACCGAATCGAGCACCGTCGAGACCTGCTCGTCGGCACCGTTGAGCAGCCAGTCGCCCGAATCGATATTCCACGAGACCACGACAGACACCAAGTCCATCGCATCAATCCAGTTTTGCTCGTCAAAGGCTGCATAGGGAGCGCGCAAAAGCATCGTCTTCACGCCGGTCGCGGACTTGATCGCCTCGGTGCCCTTCGAAACCTGCTCGCGCACCGCATCGCGGTCCTTGCCCTTGAGCGATTCGTCGCGGTAACTGTTGGAGCCGACCTCGCAGCCGGCATCGACAATCGCCTTGGCCGTGGCGGGCGAGGCCTCGGCCGCATCGCCCGAAAGGAAGAACGTCGCGGTGACGCCTTTTTTCTTGAGCACCTGCAAAATCTGTTTGGTGGCACCGCTCGGGCCCTCGTCAAACGTCAGCGCCACGTACTTTTCGTTGCCCTTGGGCGCCACGCTCGCGCACTCGACCACGCAATCGGTGGCAGGCACGACCTCGCCGCGGTCCTGCGTCTTACCCGATTGCTCGCCGACCCACACCTCAGAGCGACCCTGGATACCCCACGTCTTAACGTACTCGATGGCACCCGTGCCCTCGACCTTGAGCTTGGGCTCGATAACCGTCGCCTGGACCTCGTGCTTCTCGTACGTGTCGCGGCCGTCCTTGACCGTCACCTTCTCGCCGCCCGTAAGCTCGCGGCTTTTCCACTTGCCCTGTTTTATGCGCTTGCCGTCCACCTTTACCGACAGCTTTTCGCCGCCATGGCGGGTCAGCACGCTGTCGTCAACGGCCAGCAGGTCCCCAGCGTCGTAGGTATCGGTCAGCTCCTGGTCGTCGATGAGATTTTGCAGCGTAGAGCCGACGCGCACCGCAGTCTCCTGACCGTTGAGGACGACATCCACGCTGCGGTTGACGTAGCCCACGACGGCAGCGATAAACAACACGAGTGCGCAACCCACGGCGATGAGCGCATAGGGCAGGCGAGACGAACGACGGGGTGTGCGGCCGTTGCCGATGCGAGCGCT
>URNU01000274.1 GCA_900549275.1 uncultured Collinsella sp.
AAGATCGTCACGGGTATCGTGAGCCACCCCGCTGGCTACATCGATAACGCCCACCGCGAGAAGGAGACCATCGTCGGCCTCCAGACCGACAAGCCGCTCAAGCGCGCTCTGCACGTCAACGGCGGTATCCGCATCGCTTGCCAGGCCGCCAGCCAGCACGGCTACAAGGTCGACGAGAACGTTGTCGAGCGCTACACCTTTGAGCGCAAGACTCACAACGCTGGCGTCTTCGATGTCTACACCCCCGAGATGCGTGCTTGCCGCTCGGCCCACATCATCACCGGTCTGCCCGATGGCTATGGCCGCGGCCGCATCATCGGCGACTACCGTCGTGTCGCCCTGTACGGTGTCGACTACCTGATTAAGGACAAGGAGGCCCAGAAGGCTTCCACCCCGACGGTCATGACCGCCGACAACATCCGCGACCGTGAGGAGCTGCAGGAGCAGATCCGCGCCCTCGGCGAGCTCAAGATGATGGCCGAGACCTATGGTTTCGACATTTCCAACCCTGCTACCAACACGCAGGAGGCCATCCAGTGGATGTACTTCGCCTACCTTGCTGCCGTCAAGGAGCAGAACGGCGCCGCTATGTCCATCGGCCGTACCTCTACGTTCATCGACATCTATGCTGAGCGCGACCTTGCCAACGGCACCTTCACCGAGGAGCAGATCCAGGAGTTCGTGGATCACTTCATCATGAAGCTCCGCATGGTCAAGTTTGCCCGTACCCCCGAGTACCAGGCCCTGTTCACCGGCGATCCGCAGTGGGTCACCGAGTCCATCGGCGGCATGGGTGTTGACGGCCGTACGCTCGTTACCAAGATGAGCTACCGCTACCTGCACACGCTCGAGAACATGGGCACCAGCCCCGAGCCCAACATGACTATTCTGTGGTCGACTCGTCTGCCCGAGAACTTCAAGAAGTTCTGCGCCAAGACTTCCGTCGCCAGCTCCTCGATCCAGTACGAGAACGACGACCTCATGCGCGTCTATCACGGCGACGACTACGGCATTGCCTGCTGCGTGTCCTCCATGCGCATCGGCAAGGAGATGCAGTTCTTCGGTGCCCGCGCCAACCTGGCCAAGTGCCTGCTGTATGCACTCAATGGCGGTGTTGACGAGGTCTCCAAGAAGCAGGTCGGCCCCAAGTATCGCGCCGTCGAGGGCGATACGCTCGATTACGACGACGTTGTGGCCAAGTACAACGACATGATGAAGTGGCTTGCTGGCGTGTACGTCAACTCGCTGAACATCATTCACTACATGCACGACAAGTACTGCTACGAGCGCATTCAGATGGCTCTGCACGACAAGCACGTGCACCGCTGGTTCGCTACGGGCATCGCCGGCCTTTCCGTCGTGGCTGACTCCCTGTCCGCCATCAAGTACGCCAAGGTCCACCCCGTCCGTGACGAGAACGGCATCATCGTCGACTTCGAGACCGAGGGCGAGTTCCCCAAGTACGGTAACGACGACGACCGCGTCGACCAGATCGCTCACGACGTTGTGCACCAGTTCATGGAGTACATCCGCATGAACGACACCTACCGCAACTCTGTGCCCACGACCTCGGTTCTGACCATTACCTCCAACGTCGTGTACGGTAAGAAGACCGGCTCCACGCCCGACGGCCGCAAGGCTGGCCAGCCGTTCGCCCCGGGTGCTAACCCCATGCACAAGCGCGATAGCCACGGCGCCATCGCTTCGCTGTCTTCGGTTTCCAAGCTCCCGTTCCGCGATGCTCAGGACGGCATCTCCAACACCTTCTCCATCATCCCGAGTGCGCTCGGCAAGGAGGACCAGGTGTTCTTTGGCGATATCGACCTTGATCAGCTGGGCGAGTAACTATTGTTAGTGCTATACTAACAATAACGATTACTGATTAGCGCGCCGGTTTCGGCCGGCGCCTATTAATCGAAGGAGACACATTATGAAGGTTTCTGAAGTTTCCGAGACTCAGGCCGATAACCTGGTCCACATGCTCGACGCTTACGCCGAGAAGGGTGGCCACCACCTGAACGTCAACGTCTTCAACCGTGAGACGCTGCTCGACGCTCAAGCTCACCCCGAGAAGTACCCGCAGCTGACCATCCGCGTTTCCGGCTATGCCGTGAACTTCCACACGCTCACCAAGGAGCAGCAGGACGAGGTCATTGCGCGTACCTTCCACGACAAGTTCTAAAGGGATTTAACTCCTGCAGGATCGCCGGGGCTGTTTGGGCTACCTCCCAAAACGTCCTCGGACATGCAAGAAGCCCTCGCTGCGCACTTCGTGCGGCGAGGGCTTCTTGCGTCCTGACGCTCCTATTTGGCAAGGTGTTTTTTAGAATCCATTTTGCGCTCGGCCTCGAAGGCTTGCCTGTCCC
>URNU01000275.1 GCA_900549275.1 uncultured Collinsella sp.
GCAATGCACATGCCAACCAAGGGAGCAACCATGGCAGAACAGACCAGCAAGGCCGATCGCGTCAAACTCAATCGCGAACTCGCGCAGATGCTCAAGGGCGGCGTCATCATGGACGTCACCACACCCGAGCAGGCGCGCATCGCCGAGGAGGCAGGCGCCTGCGCCGTCATGGCACTCGAGCGCATTCCGGCCGATATCCGTGCCGCGGGCGGCGTCTCGCGCATGAGCGACCCCAAGATGATCAAGGGCATCCAGGAGGCCGTCTCCATCCCTGTTATGGCCAAGTGCCGCATCGGCCACATTGTCGAGGCGCAGGTCCTGCAGGCCATCGAGATTGACTACATCGATGAGTCCGAGGTTCTCTCCCCCGCCGACGATGTCTACCACATCGACAAGACCCAGTTTGACGTCCCGTTTGTCTGCGGTGCCCGCGACCTGGGCGAGGCGCTGCGCCGTGTCGCCGAAGGCGCCACGATGATCCGCACCAAGGGCGAGCCGGGCACGGGCGACGTCGTCCAGGCTGTGCGCCATATGCGCAAGATCCAAAAGCAGATCCGCGACGTTGTTGCCCTGCGTGACGACGAGCTCTTTGAGGCAGCCAAGCAGCTGCAGGTTCCGGTCGAGCTGGTGCGCGATGTCCACGCCACGGGTAAGCTTCCCGTCGTGAACTTTGCCGCCGGCGGCGTAGCGACCCCCGCCGACGCCGCGCTGATGATGCAGCTGGGCGCCGAAGGCGTCTTTGTGGGCTCGGGCATCTTTAAGAGCGGCGACCCCGCCAAGCGCGCAGCCGCCATCGTCAAGGCCGTGGCAAACTTCACCGATGCCAAGCTCATCGCTGAGCTTTCGGAGGACCTGGGCGAGGCCATGGTCGGCATCAACGCCGACGAGATCGAGATCATCATGGAGGAGCGCGGACGCTAGTCCAGCAGAAAGGATCGCACATGAGCGATTATGCAGACCAAACGGTCGCCGTGCTGGCGGTCCAAGGCGCTTTTGCCGAGCACGAGGCAAGACTATCCGAGCTTGGCGCACACTGTATTGAGCTGAGGCAGGCGGCCGATTTGAAGCAAGACTTTGACCGTCTGGTACTTCCCGGCGGCGAGTCTACCGTTCAAGGGAAGCTGCTTGATGAGTTGGGCATGCTCGAGGAGCTTCGTGCCCACATTGTTGAAGGCATGCCCGTCCTTGGCACCTGCGCCGGCCTGATTCTACTGGCTCACGACCTTGCCGCCCATGACGATAAGGGCACGCCGCGCCTGGCAACCATGGATGTGCTCGTTGAGCGCAATGCCTACGGCAGGCAGCTCGGCAGTTTTCGAACCAAGGGGCAGGTAGCTGGCATCGACGGTGAAGTGCCGCTGACGTTTATCCGCGCGCCCCGCATCGTCGAAGTGCACGGCGACGCTGAGGGCCTAGCAGAAGTCGACGGCTGTATCGTCGCCGCCCGCCAAGGCAATCAGCTCGGCGTTACCTTTCACCCCGAACTCGACGAAGACACCCGCCTCCACGAACTGTTCCTACAAATGTAGACATCGAAATCAACAAACGAAACGAGAGTGGACAATCTCCCACTTTGAGCTTGAATGCAGGCTCAAACCGGGAGATTGTCCACTCTTGTTCTATGTAGTCGTTGGGGACGTTCTTAAATGACCAGTCAAACAAGAACGTCCCCAACGACTATCTTTTAGCAGGTCTGGATCATGGCAATGTCGATGTTTTGGCACCGACAGCGAGCGCCCACCAGAGCGAACAAATTGGCATGAAAAGAGGACGGCATAGACCTTCTGGTCATGCCGTCCTCTTTGAATGACAAGTTGTCGCTCTGGTGGGCGCGCAGCGTCAACTAGTTACGCGGTTTGGTAAAACCGCGTAACCCAACTAGAAGCGGTTGCCGCGGAAGCCGCCGCCGTTGCGGCCGCCACGATCGCCACCGCGACCGCCACGGTCGTTACCACGGTTGCCGCCGAAGCCGCCACGGTTGCCACCGCGATCGCCATAGCCACCACGGTTGCCGCCAAAGCCGCCGCGACCGCCACGGTCGCCGCCACGGTCACCAAAACCGCCACGGCCGCCACGATCGCCACCGCGACCGCCGCGGTCGCCGCCACGGCCACCACGATCGCCAAAGCCGCCGCGACCGCCACGGTCGCCGCCGCGGCCGCCACGGTCGTCACGGCCGCCACGAGGACCGCGGTCCTCGTCCAGGCCCATGGCGACGAGCGGAGCGATAACCTTATCGAGAGCGGCCATCAGCTCGGTGGCCTCCTCATAAGAAAGCTCGGGCAGGAGCTTCTCCTTCTTGTTGGCAAGCTCGACCAGGCCCTCAGCGGCATCCTCGGCAGCGAA
>URNU01000276.1 GCA_900549275.1 uncultured Collinsella sp.
AGCTTCTCGGCCTGGTCGTTGGGGTCGATGTTGGAGATATAGCGGCAGTCGATACCGGCGTCGGCATAGGGACGCAGGGCCTCGTAAGCCATGACCGGGCCCAGATCGGAGCCGCCGATGCCGATGGACACCAGGTGCTCGATCTTCTTGCCGGTAACGCCCTTCCACTCACCGGAGCGCACGCGCTCGGCGAAGGCGTACATGCGGTCGAGAACCTCGTGCACGTCGGCGACGACATCCTGGCCGTCGACGATGAGCTGGCCCTTCTCGGTTGCCGGGCGGCGAAGCGCGGTGTGCAAGACGGCGCGGTCCTCGGTGGTGTTGATGTGCTCGCCGGAGAACATGGCGTCGCGGCGCTCCTCGAGCTTCACCTCGCGGGCAAGATCGCACAGCAGCTTGACGGTCTCATCGGTCACCAGGTTCTTGGACAGGTCGAAGTGCAGGTCGCCGGCGTCAAAGCTCAGCTTGTTCACGCGCTCCGCATCGGCAGCGAACCATGCCTTAAGGTCGATACCCTCGGCCTCGAGCTTCTCCTGATGGGCCTCGAGCGCCTTCCAAGCGGCGGTCGACGTAGCGTCGATAGGTGCGGCAACAGTTGCCATAAAGTCCTCCTCAACATACGGGCGCATACCTCCATGCGCCCGGATAATCAGATGTCCCTATTCTAGCGCAGGTCAAGACCGTAATCAGCGAGCGTTGCCAATCCGCCCCCAAACGGCAACCGACC
This sequence comes from uncultured Collinsella sp., assembly GCA_900549275.1. Classification (GTDB taxonomy): domain Bacteria; phylum Actinomycetota; class Coriobacteriia; order Coriobacteriales; family Coriobacteriaceae; genus Collinsella. The sequence goes on from URNU01000276.1 coordinate 728, forward strand.
AAAAAGGGACAGGTTTATTTTGGCAGGTCAAACGCTTTACCTACCAAAAATAACCCATCCCTTTATGGCAGATATTAGGCCGCGGCGCACACACTGCCGAGCAGCTCGCGCAGAGGAGACCCAATGCCCTCAAGCAGTTCGGGAGCGATGATGGCAAAAACGGGAATCTCGCCGGCTCCCACGACAGCAGGCACCTTGCCCTCCGAGACAATGCATCCATAGGGGACAAAACCGTCTTCGTCGACATCGAGCACCGCCATGCGACGCGCGAGTTCGCGCGCAAAGCCGGCGGTATCGGCATCGCCGATCGCCAGGACAAAGTCCACGCCTTCGTCGGTCGCCAGGGCCACGGCTTCGTCGATCAGCTCGTCTCCCCCGTCGCCCTCAACCGAGCCGCAGCGGAAAAGCACACGCTCGAGCAGGGCTCGATCAAGCGAGCCAAGTGCCGCCGAGACAAGCTCATCGCGCGTATGCTTGTCGCCGCCCAGCACGACCAGCGCCTTGGTGCCACCGTAGTGAGCGACCAATCGTCCGCACCAGCGAGCCACGTCTCCATCCACAACAAGGCGCGTCGGCATACCAAACCCATAATTGACCATCTTTTCCACAACCTTCCGTGCTTTATGGTGGTATCGATCGTTAGGCTCATGCTACGAAGCGAGGTTTTCCGAGCTGTTTCGCGCTCTTTAGAGCTGCGTTAAAACCCCGATGCAACCGCGCGACCATACCCGCCAAAAAGGGACAGGTTTTGACGATGTCCGGATGAGCGGGTATTATCGAACATGTATTCGATAAGAACATGTGTTTGATGGGAGGCCGCGTGGGGCACGAGCGTCACACCTATATCTGCATCGACCTTAAGACGTTTTACGCTAGCGTCGAGTGCGTCGACCGTGGGCTCGATCCGCTCACCACCAACCTGGTCGTTGCCGACGAATCGCGCGGGCGCACGACCATCTGCCTCGCCATCACACAGGCCATGAAGGACCTCGGAATCCATAACCGCTGTCGCCTGTTCGAGATTCCCGACGGCATCGACTACATCAAGGCTGTACCGCGCATGCAGCACTACATGGAAGTGTCGGCGCAAATCTACGGTATCTATCTGGAATACGTCAGTCCGCAAGACGTTCACGTCTACTCAATTGACGAGTGCTTTATCGACGTGACACCCTATCTGGACCTCTATCACACCGATGCGGAAGGCTTCGCCTGTATGCTGCGTGACGAGGTCCTGGGGCGCACCGGCATCACGGCGACGGTCGGCATCGGCCCCAACCTATTCCAGGCCAAGATAGCGCTCGACATTACCGCCAAGCACGTACCCAGCCGCATCGGCATACTCGATGACGAGACCTTTCGCAAGGAGATCTGGCCCCATCGTCCCATCACCGATATCTGGGGCATTGGCCCCGGCGTGGCAGCCCGCCTCGAAAAGTACGGTGTCTACGATCTGATGGGTGTCGCCGCGCTCGACGAAAACCTGCTTTACGACGAGCTCGGCGTCAATGCCGAGTATCTTATCGATCACGCCTTTGGGCGCGAGCCGACAACTATCGCCGATATCCAAGCCTATCGCCCGCAGGCAACCTCAACTACCACAGGACAGGTGCT
>URNU01000277.1 GCA_900549275.1 uncultured Collinsella sp.
CCTCGCCCATCCCGACGACCCCGCCCGCATGCCCATCTCGGCGGCGCGGCGCAGCATCTACACCGCCATCTCCGCACTTCGCCATGCCGGATACGAAATTGAGTACAAGCGCGGCGTGGGGTATCGGCTCTTGACCCGTCCGCTCACCGACGAAGAGATCATCCGGCTCCACGGCATGGTCATGCGCAACCGCTCTACGCCCATCGCCATTCGAAAAAGCATGGCGCAGCACTTGGTCGCCATGGCAAGCGCCGATGTTCGCGGCTACCTCGATGCACCCGAGCCTGCTCCAAGCGCCGGCGGCAAATCCACCAAGGCCACGCGCACGCCCGTCAAGCGCATCGACACCTGCGAGCTCGTCGAGCAGGCCATCGACCACGGAACCACGGTGAGTTTTGATATTTCGAGCGTCACGGCACGTGGCGAAACCGAAGTAGCACGGATGACGCTCCGCCCCTTTGCCATCAAGCAACGAGACGGCATCTCGTATTTGCTGGGAACGGTCTATGACGCCCGAGGCGCCGATGACACGTTGCGTACCGTAGAGATCGGCCGCATGAGAAACGTCACCACACGCCTCCTTGACGGCAAAAAGCTCTTCGCGGCCCTGGACGAGGATGATGACGCCGCCTCCGCTGCATAAGACCCTCCACCGCACATCGACCACTCATGCCGCCCATCCGGTTCTGTATTAAAAAACCCGCCAGGTTATTGTAAAAATGGACATCGGCGCTACTATAGAGCCACTTGCACTTTGTTTGAGTGCAGTGTTTCCAGCCATTTCTATACTGGGGGTAACGATATGAAGGACATCACCATCAGCCGCAGGAGCCTTCTGGTCTCTGCCGGCCTGCTCGCGCTCGCTCCGCTCGCCGGATGCGGCGGCAACTCTGGTTCCGGCTCTGCTGCCGCCGGTTCCGACTACACCGTCGGCATTCTGCAGCTCACCGAGCACTCCGCACTCGACGCCGCCAACGACGGCTTTGTCAAGGCCATCAAGAAGAGCGGCCTTAAAGTCAAGATCGATCAGAAGAACGCCCAGAACGACCAGTCCACGTGTAAGTCCATCGCCGACAAGTTCGTGGGCGATGGCGTCGATCTAATCTATGCCATCGCCACGCCCGCCGCGCAGGCCGCCGCTGGCGCCACCGCCGATATCCCCATCGTGGGCTGCGCCATCACCGACTACGCCGCCTCGGGCCTGGTCCAAGACAACGATAAGCCCGGCACCAACGTCACTGGCGCCTCCGACCTCACCCCGGTCGCCGAGCAGCTCGAGATGATGCAGAAGGTCCTGCCCGACGTTAAGAAAGTCGGCTTGCTCTACTGCACCGCCGAGTCCAACTCCGACGTCCAGATCAAGGCCGCCAAGAAGGAGCTCGACAAGCTGGGTCTGGAGTACACCGACTTCACCGTCTCGAGCTCCAACGAGATCCAGTCCGTCGTCGAATCTGCCGTGGGTAAGGTCGATGCGCTGTACTCCCCCACCGATAACACCATCGCCGCGGGCGCCTCGCAGGTGGGCCAGATCTGCAAGGAGAACAAGCTTCCCTTCGTGACCGGCGAGGAGGGCATGTGCATGGCCGGCGGCCTGTTCACCCTCTCCATCAACTACGAGGACCTGGGCTACGCCGCGGGCGAGATGGCCGTTAAGATTCTGAAGGGCGAGGCCAAGCCCGAGGATATGCCGATCAAGCATCTCTCGAGCAAGGACCTGGTCGTCGTCAAGAACGACGAGATGGCCGAGGCTCTGGGCATCGATCTTTCCGCTCTGGACGAGTAGCGCCATGCGCGGTAGCGCGTCTAGGGCACGTACTCGCGCCGTTGCCGTGTTATCCAATATCTGAGCCACAGGGGCGAACGCCAAAGACCGGCGTTCGCCCTGCTTGTTACGGATGAGACAAAACATCCGGCCGCAGCTCTTTCATGCATTGTTACCGCTATCATGGTGACTCACGTGTCCACCCTATCCTAGGAGGTATGAAGCATGCTTATTGCATTGCAGGGCGCCGTTTCGCAGGGCGTCCTCTGGGGCATTATGGTGCTTGGTGTGTTTATCACGTTCCGCTTGCTCGACATCCCCGATATGACCTGCGACGGCAGCTTTGCCCTCGGCGGCTGCGTCTGTGCCGTGCTCATCGTCAATAACAACGTCGACCCGTTGCTCGCTGTTTTGGCCGGCATGTGCGCCGGCGCCATCGCGGGCGCCGTCACGGGCATTTTGACCACCGTCTTTGAGATTCCCGCGATCCTCGCCGGAATCCTCACCCAGATCAGCCTGTGGTCCATCAACCTGCGCATCATGGGCAA
>URNU01000278.1 GCA_900549275.1 uncultured Collinsella sp.
TGGAGGCATCGAGCGTCGCGGGCTCACCGCTTGCCAAAGGATCGCCCTCGTTGGGCGGCACAGGCATACCGAGGCACATGGCCATCACACGCCAAAAGCGATTCTGAGGGTTGCCGTAATAAAAAGCATTGGCGCGCGAAAGCACCGAGGGAAACGACCCGAGCACCAAAACGCGCGAGTGCTGGTCGAACACGGGCTCAAACCCATGCTCAATATGTTGATAGCCCTCGTCAGACGCTGCCATGGCCTAGGCCCTCAACAGATAGCGCACCTCGTAGGGCGCAAGCTCAAGGGAGCCAGCCAGCTCGACCGTGGGCACGCCGTCGGCAAGCAGGTCGACAAAGGACCCGTCGAGCTCGCCGGCGCCAAAGGTGTAAGGCTCGTTCACGGCGTTCACCGCCACGAGCACCGTCGCGTCGTCGCAGGTGCGCTCGAACAGCAGCTGCTTGTTCTGGATCACCACGTTGCGATAGGCACCGTAGTTGAGAGCACGGGCCGCCGCGTCGTCGGCTGCGCGCAGGTGCGTGAGCTGCTTGATGAAAGCCGTCAGCTCGTTGGGCGCAGGCTCATCGAGCGCAGGTCGCAGCGCCCAGTCGCCATCGGGGCCGCCCTTTTCGCCAGCAATTCCCCACTCGCTGCCATAGTAGACGCACGGGATGCCCGGCATGCCAAAGAGCATGCCATAGGCGGGACGCAGGCACGATTTGTCGGTAAGGATGCTTGCCAGGCGCGGCACGTCGTGGTTGTCGACAAACGACAGCAGGTGCTTGCCCCGGTAGATGCACCAGGGGTCGCCGCCAAACTGACGGTGTAGCGAGTGCGCGATCTCGAACATATTGACCGAGTTAAAGCTAGAGTACAGGCCCTTGTAGCACTCGTAGTTGGTGCAGGAGTCGAGCATCTCGTCGTTGACGATCTGGTTGTAGTCGCCGTGGAGCGTCTCGCCGATCAGCACGAAGTCGGGCTTGAGCTCACGAGTAAAGACGTGTAGGCGGCGCATAAAGTCACGGTCGAGCATATAGGCAACGTCTAGGCGCAGACCGTCGACGCCAAAGACCTCGGCCCAACGGCGCACTGACTCGAGCAGGTAATCGACCACGGCAGGGTTTTGCAAGTTGAGCTTCACGAGCTCAAAATGGCCTTCCCAACCCTCGTACCAAAAGCCGTCGCCATAGCAGGAGTCGCCGTCAAAGCTAATGTGGAACCAGTCCTTGTAGGGCGAGTCCCACTTGCGCTCCTGCACGTCGCGGAAGGCCCAAAAGCCACGGCCCACATGGTTGAAGACCGCGTCGAGTACCACGCGGATGCCGTGGTCGTGCAGCGTCTCGCATACGGCGGCAAAATCGGCATCCCCACCCAGGCGGAGGTCGATATGGCGCAGGCTGCGCGTATCGTAGCCGTGGCTATCAGACTCGAGCGGCGGGTTGATCAGCACGGCGCCAACGCCGAGTTCCTGCATGTAGTCGGCCCATTGGGCGATTTTCATGATCGGAGCATCGGGGTTGGGCGCGGCGTTGGCAGCCTGGGCGAGCTCATCCTCGGCAACGGGCGCGGCGTTTTCACGCGGAGCTCCGCAAAAGCCCAGCGGATAAATCTGATAGAACGTCGTCTCGTATGCCCACATAACAACCTCCCGGTAAGCGCAACACAACGACATCCATTGTATGCCCGCCGCGCACCCCCTCCCCCAAAATAAGTTGCGGTGAAATAGTTCCTGCCTGGGCCTTCAGAGGCCTTAAACAGGAACTATTCCACCGCAACTGATGAGGGGACGTGATTAGGCGACGGGCTTGGCGCGGCGTATGGCTGGGAATAGCACCGTGATGGCGAGGATGACGCCTACGACGGCAATCGCCCCGCCCACGAAGCCGATCCAGGCGATACCGGGGCCCGACACCACGGCGCCACCAATCGCCGTGCCCGTACCAATACCGAGATTGAACAGGCCCGAGAAGATCGACATGGCAACGGCCGACGAATCTGCCGGCGTGTACTTGATGAGCTCGGCCTGAAACGCCACGTTAAAGGCCGTGGCGCAGCAGCCCCATAGTGCACAGACGGCAAGCACCAACACGAGCGCCGAGGCTGCGGGGGCCATAAGCAGCAGAGCCACCGGCACGCCGGAGAGCGTGATAGCCAAGAACGGGAAGCGGTGCCCGTCGAACAGACGGCCAAACAGCCAGCTGCCCACCAGACCAGAGCAGCCAAACGCCGTCAGCGTCATGGTGATGGCGCCCGCATCGACGTGCGCGACCTGCGCCAGGAAGGGCTCGATATAGCTGTAGCTTGCGTAATAGCCGGTCGC
>URNU01000279.1 GCA_900549275.1 uncultured Collinsella sp.
TTCTCGGGGACGGGCGCCCAGACGGCGTCCTGCTCGGTGACCGAGTCGATCATCTCGCCGCCGGTAAGCATGGGCGGCATGGCGTTGAGCAGGTCCATCTTGCCCCACAGCACGCCGATGCCCATGGGGCCCATGGCCTTGTGCGCGCTAAAGGCAAAGAAGTCGGCTCCCAGGTCGGCCACATCGACCGGCATGTGTGGCAGCGACTGTGCGCCGTCGACGACCAGATAGCCGCCGTACTTGTGTACGAGCTTGCCGAGGTTCTTGACCGGGTTCTCGACGCCCAGCACGTTAGAGACCTGACCCACGGCCAAGATCTTGGTCTTGGGGCCCACCTTGGACAGAACCTCCTCGGTGGTGAGCTGGCCGGTCTTGGTGGGGTAGAGATAGACGAGTTTGGCACCGGTTTCGCGGCAGACCTGTTGCCACGGGATTAGGTTGGAGTGGTGCTCCATGATGGTGATGACGACCTCGTCGCCGGGCTCCAGCACCGTGGGCGCAAAGCTCTTGGCGACCAGGTTGAGCGACTCGCTCGTGTTGCGGGTGAAGACGATCTCATCGGCCTGGGAAGCGCCGATGAGGTTGGCGATCTGCTGGCGCACCTTCGCGATGGCCTCGGTGGCCTCGACGGACAGCGAGTACAGGCCGCGCAGGGGGTTGGCGTTCATACGCTGGTAGAAGTCGCGCTCGGCGTCGAGCACGCAGGCGGGGCGCTGCGCGGTGGCGGCGCTATCGAGGAAGGCGATCTCGGGGTGCTGCTGGAACAGCGGGAACTGCGCCTTGTAGGGATTGGTCTCGATGTCGACGGTAGGCCAGCCGCGCGAGGCCTCGTCGCTGGCGTCGAGCTCCATGGGCTCGGGGGCAGTACAGGTATCGCATTTAACGTGCTCGGTGTCGATCATGCGAGCTCCTCCTCAAAGTTATCGATCAGGTTGTTGCCCAGACGGACGACGGCGGCGCGGGTGCGCTCGTCGGTCGCGGAAAGTGCGGCGTCCTCCAGCTTGGCGCGGATGAACAGGTCCTCGGCGGCGTTTTGGTCAAGGCCGCGGCAGGCGAGATAGAACAGCTGCTCGTCGCGGACGTGGCCGATGGTGGCGCCGTGGTTGCCGGCGACGTCGTCCTCATCGCAGAGGATGACGGGAACGGTCTTGTTGTCGACGCCCTTGTTGGCCAGCAGCACCGTTTCGCGCTCGGTGCCGACGGCACCCTTGCAGCCGTGCACGAGGTCGATGGTGCCGCGGTAGACCTTCTTGGACGTGCCGGTCAGCACGCCGTTGGCGTCGATCTCGCACTCGGTCTTGCGGCCGCGGTGGCGCAGCTCGTAGTTAAAATCGCGCACCTGCTCGCGGGCACCTAGGTAATCGGTATCGATCGTTACCTTGGCGGTGTCGCCCAGAAGGTCGCCGGCAAGGCCGGTGGCGCTGGCGCCGGCACCCAGGACGGTGTGCTGCACGTTGACGCGCGCGCCCTCGTCCAGGAACAGACCGGTGTCGTCGAGCGCGATCCAGCTGTCATCGAGCGTCTGCGTGCAGGTCACGTTGACGGTGGCGTACTCGTGGGCGCACACGCGCAGCACGGAGCCCACGACGCCCTGGCCGTTGACAGGGGAGTCTAGGGCTAGAGCGAGGTCGAGCGTTGCCTGCGGACGGGCGACGACATCGATGGCGGCGATGGCCGCCGCCGCGTCGACGCCGCTAACGCGCACGGTAACCGTGGCGTGCTGGTATGCGGGCACATCGATGACGATGCGCTTGGTGGCGTGGTCGGCCAGATAGGTGTAGGCGGCCTCGCCCATGCCGGTCTCGAAGGCTTCGGCAGGGGAGAGTTCCTCTTCGAGCTTGATGGCGCCGGCCTGGTAGACGGAGGTTGCGGGCGCGTCGAGCTCGGTCTCGGGCGTGATGCGGGCGCGGTCGGCGGCGTCGCCGGGGGCGGAGGCGCGGCGCTCAGGGAAGCGCTCGGCCATGGCCTCCATGGCGGCGTTAAACGCGTCGGCCGTGCCCGCAAACTGCTCATCCAGCCCCTCGACTTCAACGGCCTCGGCGGGAGCGGTGGCAAGCTCGTCTGAAAGCTCGAGCTTGGTCTGGTTCATCTTGAGCCAACCCCAAGTGGCGGCCGGCATAGCGTTGACCTGATCGAGCGTGGTGGCAGCGGTGTTGGTTTCCTGTTTCATTATCCGATCGCTCCTTCCATCTCGAGCTTGATCAGGTTGTTCATCTCGACGGCATACTCAAGCGGCAGCTCCTTGGAGACCGGGTTGGCAAAGCCGTTGACGATCATGGTGCGGGCCTCTTCCTCCGAGATGCC
>URNU01000280.1 GCA_900549275.1 uncultured Collinsella sp.
GTCTCACCCATGCTCACCACCTTGGCTCGATCAAGCAGGTCATCGGTAAAATACCCCAGATTGGTGGTGGTTATGACTGTCTGGATATCATCACCGATCAGCTGCAGGAAAGCGCCTCGGCGCCCGGCATCGAGCTCGCTCATCACATCATCCAACAGCAGCAGGGGTGCGGTGCCCAGGATGTCACGGGCGACGGCCACCTCGGCCACCTTCCAGGCAAGCACCAGCGTTCGCTGCTGGCCCTGGCTGGCAAACGAACGGGCCGATCGGCCCGCAACGGTAAACTCGATCTCGTCGCGATGCGGACCCACGAGCGTCACGCCGCGGCGCATCTCCTCGTCGGCGCGCCCATCGAGGGCCGCAAGCATATGCTCGTACGCCCAATCTTTCAGCCCCTCGCGCCCTTCGCCTTGAGGCAAATCCCCCAGCGTGGACACATAGGACACGCCCGCGTCCTCACCGGACGCCACCTGCCCGTACGCGGCGCGCACATGGCCCGCCAGTCGGTCGAGCAGGGCCAAACGATGCACGAGCAGGGCTGACCCGGCACGGGCGATGGAATCGTTCCATGCGCCGAGCATCTCGCGGCAGCACCAGGTCTCCTTGAGCAGGGCGTTGCGCTGCGTCACGCAACGCCCGTAGGCGCTCACCAGGTCGGCGTAGCGAGCGCTCAGTTGCACGCCAAAGTCGTCGAGGGCGGCACGGCGCACGCTGGCTCCGCGCTTGACCATATCCAGATGATCGGGGCAAAACAGCACGCTCGGCAAAACCCCGCGCACGCCGGCGGCCGAGCACCTCTTGCTGTTACGGCTAAACGAGCGCTTGCCGTCCTCAACTCCCAGCCCCATATCGAGCACGCGACCATCGCCCTCGAGCCTCAGATCGAGCTTGCACGAGCCCGTGCCGTCGTGCACGAGCTCGGCTGCGGTGGGATGCCTAAACGAGGCGCCGCTCGTCAAAAGCTGCAGTGCCTCTATGAGGTTGGTCTTTCCCGCCGCGTTGGGCCCCGCAAGCACCGTCACGCCCTCGTCCAGGTCAAGACGGTAGCTATCGAAACTGCGGTAGCGCGCGACGGAAAGGTTGCGGGCAAACATGGTCATGGCGCAGCGCTAGATGCGAACCGGCATGACCAGGTACAGATAGTTGATCTTGTCGTAGGACTTAAAGATACCCGCCTGCGAGTAGCTCTTGAGCTCCAGCGTGATCTCCTTCTCCTTGGACAGGGCATTGAGGCAGCCAAAGATGTAGTGGTAGTTAAAGGCGATGGTGCCCGACTCGCCCTCGGCCTCGACATCGATCGTCTCCTGTGCCAGGTCCTGGTCATTAGAGATGGAGGACAGGCCCATCTGACCGTTCTCGACATCGATCTCGAACTTGACGGCGGGGTTCGCGCTCGCGATGACTGCCACGCGCTTGAGGGCGGCATTAAAAGCCGCCACGTCGATCTTGACGCTCGTAACGCACGAATCGGGGATGAGCTGCTTGTAGTTGGGGTACACGCCTTCGATACGGCGCGACACATAGGTGGTGTTGCCGGCCTCAAAGACAACCTGGGTGTCGGTGGCGCCGATCATGATGGTCGCCTGGCTGGCCATGATGCTCAGGGCGTCGTTGAACGCGTCGGCCGGAACGTTGAGCTCAAAGGAGCCCTCGAGCGTCGAGGTCTCGACCTGGGTATCGCATACGGCCAGGCGGAAGGAGTCGGTTGCCACCAGACGCACGGTGTTGTTCTCGACCTTCATGTGCACGCCTCCCAGAATGGGGCGGGCCTTATCGGTCGAAGTGACGCGCCATACGCGGCCGACCATCTCGGACAGGATGTCGGTCGGGAGCTCCACCGCGCTCTCGATGGCATAGGCAGGGAACTCGGGAAAATCGTTGGCGTCGAGCGTGTTGAGGCGGAAGGAGCTCTTCTCGCATCCGATCAGCACCTGACGCTCCGAGAGCTCAAAGGTAACCGGGGCATCGGGAAGGGTCTTCGTGATGTTCGAGAGCATCTTGCAGGGAATCACCATCTCGCCCTCTTCTTCGACATGCGCGGCAATGCGATGACGAATCGAGATGGTGTAGTTTGAAGTTTGGAATTCCAAGATGCCGTCCTGCGCCTTAACGAGCACGCCCGACAGGATGGGAAGGGTAGATGCCGAAGCGACGCCTTTCATAACGACGCCGATGGCTTGCGTGAGCGAGCTTTGGCTGACGGTGAACTTCATCTTTTAATACCTTTCTATAGATATAAATATCTTAATAATAGTAATAGCACTGAC
>URNU01000281.1 GCA_900549275.1 uncultured Collinsella sp.
TCTCAAGGACCAGTTTGGCGCCCAAGAGGAGCCCCAGGCAGAGTCCGATGCCCAGGCAGAGTCCGATGCCCAGGCAGTGTCCGATGCCCAGGCATCGGGCAACGTCTACATGTCCCAGGCCATGGGCGCGATGACGTTTCGCATCGTCTTTCCCAATCATGACTGCTGCGAGTATATCCGCAATGATCTCGAAAAGTGCTTTGGCGGGTTCTCGCTCCAGGCGATTTGCGGTACGCCCGATAGCACGTTTGACTCACCCGATGAGGTCCTGAGGACCATGGCGGGCCACGGAATCCCCGATGATGCAACCGATGTCGAATGGGGCTATAACTCCGTATGCTATCGCGTGGCGCACTCCGTGCCCAACGCCGTCGTTCTCGAGGCGCTCGTCCAGCACTACAACATTCCGCTGTACGTCGAGTATTTCGATGAGCTTAAACGCGCGACCGGCGCTGCCATTACGATCCCCGACATGGCAAACCCGACCGCATTTATCCCCGGCACACTCGGATGCAAAGAGCAGATGTACTTTGACCGTGGCAGCGACAACGAAGGCTACGTTGCACTTCGATGCGGCTATTGCCAGGCAGTCTCCGATGATGGCAAAACGCGCATTTCCTTTGTCGACGACCCATCGCAGTCGGTCATGGCGGAAATGGCAGAAGAAGCATCGGTCGGAGTCTACGTTAGGCTGCTTAAAAAATTCGATCTTGAGCAAGTTCTCCCCGCTGGATATCAGAAACCGGCCTCGCGTCCCGCCGCAAGTTCCAAAAAGAACACCTCGACCTCCTCGGCAGAAAAATCGAAAATCAGCCTGTGGATGAACCCCATTGCAGAGAAGCATGTCTGGAACTCCCTCGATGCCTACGGTCAAAAGCAGGGCAAGCAAAATGACATGAACATGTTCTTTTTGGAGCCGCTCTATCGCGGCGGCGATCAGATCCGAGACCCATTTGGATTTGCCACAGGCCGCAAACCTTTGCCGGCTTATGCAAGCCACCAGGCGCACCGCAAGGTTATCGACGCCGCCCTTACTACCGACATAGAAGTCGGCGCGCTTGTCGCGGGGCTTCTCGGCCAAGACCTGTTGACATCCGAAGAGCTCAACGCGCTGCACCGCGATATCGAGCTCAAGACCCAGGGTATAAGCGCCATTGCCACCGGAAGAGGCGCCGCGCTCGAAAGCCATTGCGACTCGGTTTGCTACCTCATTGCAAAGCTCCGGAGCCATGACGGCGACAATAGCCATCGCTTTATGATGTGGATGGCGGACACCGACCAAGCCGTACGCGTAAAGTTCTACGGCGAGGCACCGGCAATCGGCGCGCCCTTTACGTGCCGCTTTAGCGTAGTGGAAAATGACGTCATTACGTACTGGATGCCCGTCGAGGGCGAAAAGGGCTTCTCTCGCTATAAGCAGATTCCCGAGGGAGGACGCATCGACGTCTCCGCGGCAAAGAGCGACTCCGCCGCTTTGAGCGCTCTTCGCAAGGCCAACGCGATGTTCCTTAAGACGTGCGGACTCAAGCAGGCCGCGCCGTCCAAGACGCGTATGACCCCGGAGCAGTCGCAACGATTTAGCGAGCTACGAGAAAAACTGGGTCGTAAAACGGGTTATGCCCTTACGGTGCTCTTCTCGCGCTGCGTACTCTGCAGCGCCGAAGCCGACCGATTCCTCGAGCTCATGGAGCACGCCGCAGCCGTGCACAATCGCGGAGAGGTGATCGACGTCGACGATACCGAGGTCGTAGAGCACAAGGCCGCTTACATGGTTGGCCCGATCTCTACCGAGGATGGTACTTGTCAGCTCTACAACCCCAACACCATCAACTTTGAGGACTTTAGGTTCCAGCCCAACCTGCTCGAAGACTTCCACACCGACCTGCCCCGTACCGGCAGCTTTATCAACATTGCAACGAGCGTCGTTGAGTCGGACGTCATCGCCGCCTGGGCGGGCTACAACCCGGGCAACGCCCAGCGCTCGGCGCGCTACTAGAGAGCGATTGGCACGGCCAGGCCATGTATCTGTTGCGCGGCATCGGCCCTGGACGTCGAACCGCGCCGTCCACGATGTTGCGCAACAGAATGCAGCGCAGGCGGCCTAGTATGCGAAGCAACAGGCGCGCGAAGGTCAGACGCATCGAATCTGGCCTTCGCGCGCAACACAAATCATCGCAGGGAGCACACCATGGCGCGTGACACATCAAACGTTCCGGTTGTTAACTTGCCGCTCGCTTACAAGTTCGACGGCAACGGCAACATCA
>URNU01000282.1 GCA_900549275.1 uncultured Collinsella sp.
TGGGCGCGCCTCAATCGTAGCCCGAGATGGTCCCAGGCTGACAATTTCGACTGTAATGGACGTTCTTAAATGACTAGGTTTATTCCACCGTTCCGTAGACGGCGCCCCAGCCGTGGGCAGCCAGGGCCGAGTTGAGCTGGTCGCAAAGTGACTGGCGGTCGTAGTAGCCGGGCGGCAAAAGGTTCACGATTTCCATAAGGTCGGGTGTCAGGTCCAAGATCTCGGCCTGCACGATGAGATCCAGGCGGTCGATGGCGTGGCGGTCGTAAAACAGTCCGTCGACCAGGCGCTGCAGGTCGCCGAATTCCTCGGCCTGGAACGATCCGTACTCCATAGTGCCTCCTTGGGCGCCCCACGCCGGCATGCGCGGCGTTTCGTAATTTATTGCGATGGACTTAATCTATCACGGCTTCATACCCTTGCGGCGGTGGCGGTCTATACTTAGACGAACTGCAACGTCCCGCTTCGCGAAAGGTCGCACCCATGCAGACGATCTACCAGAAGATGGAAACCACCGAACTCGATGCCGCCATCGAGGCACTCAAAGCCGAGGTCGCCGAGGTCAAGGCCAAGGGCCTGGCGCTCGACATGGCCCGCGGCAAGCCGTCGCCCTCCCAGGTGGACATCTCGCGCCCCATGCTCGACATCCTCAATGCCGACGCCGATTTGCACGACGGCAACGTTGACTGCTCCAATTACGGCTGTTTTGAGGGTATTCCTTCGGCGCGCAAGTTGGCAGGGGAGTTCCTGGGCTGCCCCGCCGAGCAGACGCTCGTACTGGGTTCGTCGAGCCTTTTGATCGAGCATGACATCGCCGGCATGTTCTGGCGCTGTGGCTCGTGCGGCAGTGAGCCTTGGGAGGCTTACGAGGCCGCGCACGACGGCAAGAAGGTCAAGTTCCTGTGCCCCGTTCCCGGCTACGATCGCCACTTTGGCATCACCGCCGACTTGGGCATCGAGAACGTTCCCGTCGCGATGACCGACAACGGCCCCGACATGGACGAGATCGAGCGCCTCGTTGCCGCCGACGATTCCATCAAGGGTATCTGGTGCGTGCCCAAGTATTCCAACCCCACGGGCATCACCTTTAGCGAGGACACTGTGCGCCGCCTGGTCGAGATGCCCACGGCCGCGCCCGATTTCCGCATCTTCTGGGACAACGCCTACTGCGTGCACGACCTGTACGACGAGACCGACGAGCTCGCCAACATCTTCGATCTTGCCCGCGCGGCGGGCACCGAGGACCGCGTGGTGGCATTTGCCTCGACGTCCAAGATCACCTTCCCGGGCGCCGGTATCGGCTTCATCGGTGCGAGCCCCGCGGTCATCGCCGAGTTCTCCAAGCGCCTGAAGGCAGGCCTTATCAGCGCCGACAAGCTCAACCAGCTGCGTCACGTGCGTTTCCTTCCCACCATCGAGGCGGTCAAGGAGCACATGAAAAAGCATGCCGAGTTCTTGCGCCCACGCTTTGAGGCCGTCGAGCGCAAGCTCACCGAGGGCCTGGGCGATACGGGTTGCGCCACTTGGACGCATCCCCGCGGCGGCTACTTTGTGAGCTTTGATGGTCCCGAGGGCTCGGCCCAGAAGGTCGCCGCGCTTTGCGCCGACCTGGGCGTCAAGCTCACGCCGGCTGGTGCCACCTGGCCCTATGGCAAGGATCCGCGCGACACCAACATCCGCATCGCGCCGAGCTATCCCACGGTCGAGGACCTGGAGGCCGCGCTCGATGTGCTGGTGCTGGCCGTTAAGCTTGTCGCTGCCGAGCTTGCGCGTGACGAGCGCGTCTAACGCGCGGCCTCCCGTACTATCAGCACTTTCGATTCGCAAGGGAGCGTATACATGGATTTGGGTATTTCTACCAATCCCACGCCGGAGCTCTACACCATTAAGGTAACCGGCGAGATCGATATCTCTAACGCCGATAGCCTTCGCAATGCTATCGACCTGGCGCTCGAGCAGCCCACCGAGGCCGTTGAGCTTGACTTTGCCCAGGTGAGCTACATCGACTCGACGGGTATTGGTGTTTTGGTGGGCGCCGCACACCACGCAGCCGATCACGACAAGCGCTTTGGCTGCGTTAACGTGCAGCCCCCGGTGATGCGCGTGGTTCAGTTGCTGGGCGTCGACCAGGAGATCTCGATCACGGCGGCATAAGTCCCGACTCAAAAGGGGCGTGCTGTTTGGCATATGTTTGTGATGCGCTCGGACGTTTTGGCGTCCGGGCGCTATACTTGACCGAATGAATAGACGAGTTC
>URNU01000283.1 GCA_900549275.1 uncultured Collinsella sp.
CGTCCCAAATTGACTACCCTTAAACCATGGGGAGAGGTCTGCAATTTATGCAGTTGATTGGCTGTTGAGGGTGGCAACGCCGCCTCGATAGGGTAACCTCAATGATTGGTTTCGCGACAGCAACATAACGGTAATGTCGCGGAAACACGGCGAGTCTAAGCTATGACTCGTTCGTTAGTAATCAACACCGCTTCTCACGCGGTGCCGAGACGAAGGGAGTTCCGTATGGCCGAACTTACTGACCGCTTCGGGACCATGGTGTTCTCTGAGGAAGTCATGAAGGACTACCTCCCCAAGGACATTTGGAAGCGCCTTGCTGCAACCCTCGAGGGCGGTGAGCCGCTCGACCTGGACGTGGCCAACGCCGTTGCCCATGCCATGAAGGTCTGGGCCATCTCCAAGGGCGCGACGCACTATGCGCACTGGTTCCAGCCGCTTTCGGGCATTACTTCCGAGAAGCACGACAGCTTCCTGGAGCCCAACCACGACGGCACCGCCATTACCAAGTTTACGGGCAAGAACCTCATCCAGGGCGAGCCCGATGCCTCGAGCTTCCCCAACGGTGGCCTGCGTGCTACCTTCGAGGCCCGTGGCTACACCGCTTGGGACCCCACTAGCCCCGCCTTTATCAAGGACGATGTCCTGTGCATCCCCACGGCTTTCTGCTCCTACACGGGCGAGGCCCTGGACAAGAAGACCCCGCTGCTGCGCTCCATGACCGCGCTCTCGCGTGAGTCCAAGCGCGTTTTGGCGCTGTTTGGCAAGACCCCCAAGAAGGTCGTTCCTTCCGTGGGTGACGAGCAGGAGTACTTCCTGATCAAGAAGGACGCTTACCGCAAGCGCAAGGACCTGGTCATCACCGGCCGCACCCTTTTTGGTGCTGCTCCATGCAAGGGCCAGGAGCTCGAGGAGCACTACTTTGGCGCTATCCGCCCCACCGTCTCGGCTTATATGAAGGACCTGGACGATGAACTGTGGGCGCTTGGCATTCCCGCCAAGACCAAGCACAACGAGGTTGCTCCCTGCCAGCATGAGCTCGCACCGGTCTATGGCGAAGTCAACGAGGCCATCGACCAGAATCTGGTCATGATGGAGAAGATGAAGCTCATCGCCTCCCGCCACGACTTGGTCTGCCTGCTGCACGAGAAGCCCTTCGAGGGCATTAACGGTTCGGGCAAGCACAACAACTGGTCGCTTGGCACCGAGTCCGAGAATCTGCTCGATCCGGGCGACACCCCGCTCGACAACCTGCAGTTCATCGTCTTCCTCACCGCGGTGATCGAGGCCGTCGATAACTATCAGGAGCTCCTGCGTGCCTCCGTTGCCTCGGCCGGCAACGACCATCGTCTGGGCGCCAACGAGGCTCCTCCGGCGATTATGTCCATCTTCCTGGGCGACCAGCTTACCGAGGTCGTCGAGAAGATCATCGATGGCAAGGCTTCCGTCCATGCCACGCGCGGCGTGCTCGACCTGGGCGCCGATACCCTGCCCAAGCTGATGCAGGACAACACCGACCGCAACCGCACCTCCCCGTTTGCCTTCACCGGTAACAAGTTCGAGTTCCGTGCCTGCGGCTCCGAGCAGAACGTCTCCGACTCCAACCTGGTGCTCGATGCTGCCGTGGCCAAGTCGCTCAAGTCCTTCGCCGACGCGCTTGAGGGTACGCCCGAGGATGAGTTCCAGGACGCTGCGCTCGAGTACTGCAAGAAGGTCCTGACCGACCACCAGCGCATCCTCTTTTCCGGCGATGGCTACTCCGACGAGTGGCCCGTTGAGGCCGAGAAGCGCGGCCTTGCCAACAACAAGACCACGGCCGACGCCCTGCCCGCCTTTGTTTCCGATAAGGCCATCGCGCTCTTTGAGGAGACGGGTGTCCTGACCAAGGCCGAGGCTCAGTGCCGCTACGACTGCAAGCTCGAGAAGTACAACAAGCTCATGAACATCGAGGCCACCACGATGGTTCGCGAGGCGCGTCGTACCTATCGCCCGGTCATTACCGCCTATGCCACCAAGGTCGCTAAGGGCCTTGAGACTATTCGTGCCGCCGGTGCCGAGGCCGCCATGCAGTGCGAGCAGAACACGCTCAACAAGCTCTGCAACGGTATCACCACCATCAACGACTCCATCAAGGCGCTTGATGCCGTGCATCAGAAGGCCGAAGCCCTCGATGGTCAGGAGCAGGCCAATGTGTATGCACACGAGGTCGTTCCCGCTATGGATACGCTGCGCGCCGCCGTGGA
>URNU01000284.1 GCA_900549275.1 uncultured Collinsella sp.
GAGAATATCTCGGCGGCGGCCTCCCAGAGCTCGGGCCTGGTGGGAGCCTTCGGGTGCGACAGCGCGTAGTAGTAGCTGGACCGGGCCATGCCGGCGCACTCCAGCAGGCGCCCCAGCCCGTGCCCCTCTTCGCGCAGGACCCTCACGGCCTCGACCTTCGCCCTGGTCAGAGCCCGTCCCTCTCGACCAGGGCACGCAATTTTTTTAGGTAGGCCACCTCGGTCTCGAGCCTTCGGCAGCGCTCCTCGAGCTCCTCCTCGCGGGTCCGCGGCCTCGCCTTGGAACCGCTCGGCCGGCCCTTGGGCCTCGGGCGCAGGGCCTCCGCGCCGCCCCGGCGGTAGAGCGCGCACCATCTCTTGAGCGGCGACATCGACATTATGCCGAACGCCGCCATCGCCTCGGCCTTCGTCATGCCGCCGTCGACCACGGCGGAGGCTGCGGCGACCTTCTGCTCGTATGTGTACCTGGCCTGCTTGCCGTCCATGGATAGCAGCACCTCGCTTCCGAACGACCGGTATACGCAGAGCCATTGTCTCACGGTTCCGCGCGGGACCGACAGCGCCTTCGCCGCCGACTTGTAGCCGTGGCCTCGCTCGAAGAGCCCGATCGCCGCCTTCCTGGCCTCGATGTCGTGCTTCACCCTCAAGTCGACACGCATAAAAAGCCTCCCATTTCTCGTGTCCAAGAAATGGGAGGCAGTTCAGCCGGGAGGGGTTTCCTAAGGGCACATCCCGCAGCGCGAAGCGCGAGGACGTGCCCGTGGAAACCCCGCAGGCGATCGGGCCGGCGGGAAGGATGGCCTTTCGACCTACTCCTTCTCGACCGCGCGCATGATCGCCTTGTAGATCTCCATCAGCGGGATGATCAGGAAGGCAAGGCCCAACGCGGCGATGACGCCCTTGAGCTCAAGCGTCACGGGGCCAAAGAACATCTCGGCAAGCGTCGGCTGAACGGTCACGATAACCGTCAGTACCAGCGCCAGCGCGGCAGATGCCCACAGCCACTTGTTCTGCTTCTTCATGCTAAACAGCGACGCACGACGGCTGCGCATATTGAAGCAGTGGAAGATCTCGACCATGTTGAGCGTGATGAACGCCATCATCACGCCTTCCTCGTCGGCATTGCCGGCGATCATATCGGCGATGTGGATGTAGCCCATGTCAAAGTACACGCCCACAAAGAAGCTCGCCAGCACCAGCACGGTGATGATCAAGCCCTGGACCACACAGTCCAGGCCCATATTACCGGCAAAGACGCCGTCCTTGGCGTTGCGCGGCTTACGCTTCATGATGTCGCCCTCGGCATCCTCCATGCCCAGCGCGAGCGCGGGGAAGCAGTCGGTGACCAGGTTCACCCACAGCAGCTGCACCGGCTGGAAGATGGTAAAGCCGATGAGCGTGGCGATAAACACCGAGAACACCTCGGCAAGGTTAGCCGAAAGCAGGAACTGGATGACCTTGCGGATATTGTCGTAGATGCGACGGCCCTCTTCGCAAGCACCGATGATGGTGGCGAAGTTGTCGTCGGCAAGCACCATGTCGGCAACGTTCTTGGTGACGTCGGTACCGGTGATGCCCATGCCCACGCCAATGTCGGCGCGCTTGATGGACGGGGCGTCGTTGACGCCGTCGCCCGTCATGGCCACGATCTGGTCGCGCGACTTCCAGGCCTCGACGATGCGGGTCTTGTGCTCGGGCTGGACGCGAGCGTACACGCCGTAGTCCTCGATGTGCGCGTCGAGTTCCTCGTCGCTCATGCGATCGAGGTCGGCACCGGTGATGGCATGGCTACGATCGGTAACGATTCCCAGCTGCTTGGCAATGGCCACGGCGGTGTCGATATGGTCGCCCGTGATCATGACGGTGCGAATACCGGCATCGTGGGCCTCGCGGATGGCGTCGGCGACCTCGGGGCGGACAGGGTCGATCATGCCGGACAGGCCGCAGAAGACCAGATCGTGCTCGAGCGCAGCGGGGCTGCAGTCGCTCGGGACCTCGGTGTAGGTGCGGCTTGCCAGCGCCAACACGCGCAAGGCCTCGTCGGCCATTGCCTTGTTGGCGGCCAGGAGCTCGGCACGGCGCTCCTCGGTCAGGGGGACAACCTTATCGCCCTCGTAGATATGGGTGCACAGGCCGATCACCACGTCGGGCGCGCCCTTGGTGTACTGCTCGTACTCGCCGTCCAGGGTCTCGACGACCA
>URNU01000285.1 GCA_900549275.1 uncultured Collinsella sp.
CGCTCCGG
This sequence comes from uncultured Collinsella sp., assembly GCA_900549275.1. Classification (GTDB taxonomy): domain Bacteria; phylum Actinomycetota; class Coriobacteriia; order Coriobacteriales; family Coriobacteriaceae; genus Collinsella. Next base: position 9 of record URNU01000285.1, read on the forward strand.
ATCCTCGCTGATGTCGTCCATGAGTTCCTGCAGCGAGCCGTACTCGTCGACAATCTTCTCGGCTACGCCGTCGCGCACGACGGACACGCGCGAAAGCGTGCGCAGGCCCAGCGGCGTCATGACGGAGTCCTCATCCAGGTCGTCATAACCCAGAACCGCCGCCACATGCTGTGGGTCGGACAGGTCCTTAGGCGTCATGCGGCTAAGCTCGGCGCGAATCTTCTCGGCATTGGCCTCGGAGGAGTCGCTCGCGTAGTCGCGGATCATCAGGTCATACTCGGTATCCATACTGGAGCCGGCGAGCTGCTCGAGCTGCATCTGCACGAGCTTGCCCTGGTTGCCCAGCTTGACGATGCAATCCTTAAGCTCAGTCTTTGCCTGCTGCATGATCTCGAAACTCGAGAAAATACCGGTAATGTCGGCGAGCGTAACGTAGTCGTCGAGCTCAAGGGCCGTCAGGCGCAGCAGGGAGCGATCGAGCGACTGACGGGTGGTCTGAAGCGTAGCGACGAGCTGGTTGACCGAGCTCATGATGGTGGTGACAGGCTGGATCTCGTAGCTCTTGCCGTGAACGTACACGTTGACGACGGCACGACGGGCCGAGACCGAGATCACGATGGCATCGGTGAGCACCGACATGCGAGCGGCGGTGCGGTGACGCATGCCCGTCTCGCTCGTGGCAAGCGAGGGATCGGGATTGAGGTGGAAGTTGGCGCGCAGGATCTGGGTGAGGTCGCCGTCGATGACGATGGCACCATCCATCTTGGAGAGCTCGAACAGACGGTTCGAGGTGAACGAAATGTTGAGCGGGAAGCCGTCGTTACCGGCAGCGAGCACGTTTTCGGTGTCGCCGACGCAGATAAGGGCGCCCAGGTGACCGGCGATGATCATGTCGAGGGCGGTGCGGATCGGCTGACCAGGTGCCGTCAGGCGGATGGCCTGTTCCATACGCTTTTGCAGCTCGTTCTTATCCAAGGCATCGCTCCCATCGTATACGCTCCATAAACGCTAAATAGTTTCTCACGGTTTGTCCCCGCGGCGCTCGCGAAATCCGATGCTTACAGAATGAGCGAACACAGCTTAGATAGCTCATTTGGGACGGGGCTCCTTTGACTGCTCATGTGGTAGCATCGGGTCTCATATAAATGAGGGAGTAGTCGCGTAATCGGGCTCGCCCGCAGAGAGGGAGCCAGACTATGGGACTCGCAGAGCTCGTGTTGCTCGCCGTTGGCCTTTCGATGGACGCCTTTGCCGTTTCCATCTGCAAAGGTCTCGGCATGAAAAAGATCAACCTTAAAGTCGCCGTGATGCTCGGCCTGTTCTTTGGCGGCTTCCAGGCCGGTATGCCCGTAATCGGATGGGCGCTCGGCAGTCAATTCATGGGCATCATCGGCCCTATCGACCACTGGATCGCCTTTATCCTGCTCGCCTTCATCGGCGGCAAAATGCTGTGGGAGGCCTTTACCGAAGACGAGGATGAAGGCGACGGCAAGGATGCCGAGAAGATTGACCTGGGAGAGTATCTGATCCTCGCTATCGCCACCTCAATCGACGCCCTAGCCGTGGGCATCTCATTTGCCGCGCTCTCGGTCGACATCGTGCCCGCTGTATCGCTTATCGGCGTCACAACGTTTATCTTCTCCGTCGCCGGCGTAGCGATCGGCCACACCTTTGGCGCGCGCTACGAAAAACCCGCCACCATCGTCGGCGGCGTTGTGCTCATCCTCATCGGGCTTAAGATTTTGCTTGAGCACCTTGGGATCCTCGCACTGTAACGAATAACGGCCGCCCGGCATTACGCCAGGCGGCCGTTTTCATAGCCAGCCGTTTTAGGCGGCTTAGCCAAGGCGACCTTTACGCGGCAAGGCGCTTGAGGACGTCGATGAGCAGCTCGTAGAAGCGCTCGGCAGAAGCGAGCTCCATGCTCTCGTCCGGGGTGTGGACATCGGAGAGCGTCGGGCCCACGGCGATGGCGTCCAGGCCGTGCAGGGCCTCGGCAAACAGGCCGCACTCAAGGCCGGCGTGAATGGACTCGATGCGCAGCTCGGAGCCAAAGAGCTCGCGATAGCTCTCGACAAAGACGTCGCGAACCGGCGAATGCTCGGCATAGCTCCAGCCAGGATACTCGAACTCAAACTTGGCGTCGAAGCCCAGGACATCGGCCAGCGTCTGCAGGCGGTCCTT
>URNU01000286.1 GCA_900549275.1 uncultured Collinsella sp.
TGGCTGTTGTCGACCACGACGGCGCCGCGCTTGACGGCCTCGGGCAGTAGCTCCTTCGCGATGTCGTCGCCGGCGGCTCCAAGCACAATGTCACAGCCCTCAAAGGCCTCGGGACAAGCCTCTTCGATCACAACCTGCTCGCCGCGGAACTCGACGGTCTTGCCCGCAGAACGCGCGCTCGCCAGTAGCTTGAGCTTGCTAACCGGGAACTCCTGCTCGTTGAGGCACTCGAGCATCTGGGTGCCTACAGCTCCCGTCGCGCCCAAAATAGCAACCGTGTACTGTTTCATGCTTCCCCCTTTAAAGGTTGTGGCTTTTGCCCGCACGCCGAGCAGGCCGATTATTGTTGCCAGTGTATACAAGAACGAGGCGGGCACGAAACCCGCCCCGCCGAAACGAAACCGAAACGAAACGCCCACCGTAGATTTTTGAGACATGATCCAAAAATCTACCGAGCAGTCGCTACTTTTTGAGCGTGGCCAGGGCGGGATCGACCGGTGCGGGGGCCTCCAGATCGGAGACCTTCACAATGCCGTTCTCGTCGGAGAAGGCACGGTAGATGGTCTGAATCGCCAGGTCAAAGTCCTTCTCCTCGACGCCGATAATGATGTTGATCTCGTCGCAGCTCTGCGAAATCATGCGCACGCTCACGCCAGCTTGACCAAGCATGCCAAACAGGTGGCCCGAGATGCCGGCACGGCCGCGCAGGTTACGACCGACGGTAGCAATAAGCGCCAAGCCCTCGACAACCTCGATCTCGAGCGGCTCGACCTCCTGCTGGATGTCGCCCACGAGTGAGTACAGCGAATCGTGCACATCCTGCTCCTGCACCACGGCGCCAAAGCGGTCGACACCGGTGGGCATGTGCTCGACGGAAACGTCATAACGCTCGAAGACCGAAAGCGCACGGCGCATAAAGCCGACACGGGGCTTGGTGCGGTCGCGGGCGACGTTGATGGCGACAAAGCCGCGCTTGCCGGTCACGCCGGTAATGATGGGCTCTGCCTCGCCCTCATCAGCCGTCTCGCTAATAATGGTGCCGGGGTCCTGCGGCGCATTGGTGTTCTTGATGACCAGCGGAATACCCGCCTCGCGCACGGGGAACACAGCCTCCTCGTGCAGGACGCTTGCGCCCATGTACGAAAGCTCGCGCAGCTCCTCGTAGGTAACGCGCGCAATGGGCTGAGCCTCGGGAACAATACGCGGATCGGCAGAATAGAAACCCGAGACGTCGGTCCAGTTCTCGTACAGGTCGGCGCCCAGGCACTTGGCCAGAATCGAACCCGAGATATCGCCGCCGCCACGATCGAGCAGCTTGATCTGGCCCTCTCGCGTCGCGCCGTAGAAGCCGGGCATAACAAAGCCGCCCTGCTGGCCGTACTCCTGCACCAGCTCGGAGGTGCGGTTCATGCTGAGCGTACCGTCGTGATGGAACGCCACAACCGTCGCGGCGTCCAGGAACGGCAGGCCCAGGTACTCGGCCATCAGGCGAGCGGTGAAGTACTCGCCGCGGCTTACGAGCTCCTCAGTAGAGTAGCCACCGGAGCGAGCACGCTCGGCAAAGGCCGCAAACTCTTCGCGGATGGGATAGGTGAGCTCCAGCTCGTCAGCGATATCAAAATAGCGCTGGCCAATGTCCTCGAGCAGCTCCTCACACGACACGTGATACTTAACGTGCGCGTTAACCAGGTAGAGCAGGTCGGTCACCTTGGTGTCGCCCTTAAAGCGGCGACCGCAGGCGGAAACCACCACAAAACGGCGGGCCGGGTCGGCATCGACGATGGCCTTGATCTTCTTGAAGTGTTCGGCGTCGGCGACCGACGAGCCGCCAAACTTGGCAATTTTTATCATGGGCTGGAGGTTACCTTTCTAAAAAGCCTCTGCAAACCTGTTTTGCGCGCTCTGATACCATGGTTTCACCGATTGGGACCAAGGCATCCGAGGAGCAGTGTTATATGGGAACTTATCATAGTACACGAGGACGCACTTTATCGTGCTCAAGTAAGGTGGCAATCCGCACCGGCATCGCTCCCGACGGGGGTTTGTTTGTCTCGGACGAGCTCGGCACCCAGCAGGTCGATATCAGCTCGCTTGCAGATAAATCGTACTTTGAAATCGCTCAAGATGTGTTGGGAATGTTACTGAACGATTACACGGACGAAGAAATTTCGGCGTGTGTCGACGAGGCATA
>URNU01000287.1 GCA_900549275.1 uncultured Collinsella sp.
GGCCCCGGCGACCCCGATGCCGTGGTGGAGACCTACGAGCAGGTGCAGCAGCTGATCGGCAAGGTGCCGGTCTTTGGTATTTGCCTCGGTCACCAGATGATCAGCTTGGCGTGCGGCGCCCAGATGGAAAAGCTCAAATTCGGTCACCGTGGCGGCAATCAGCCGGTTATGAATCTGGTCAGCCGCCGCGTGGAGATTACCGCGCAAAACCATGGCTTCGGCCTGCTGTTCCCCAGCCTGGGCAAGCTTGTCCCCGAGCTTTCGGGCGGCGAGACCGAGCACGCGGCCGATGGCGATCTGCGCGCCTGGGTGCGCCGCGGTATCGCGCCGGTCGTGATGAACGAGCGCTTTGGCCGCATTCGCCTGACACACGTGAATCTCAATGATGGCACCGCCGAGGGCATCCAGCTGCTCGACGCGCCGTGCTTCTCGGTCCAGTACCATCCCGAGGCCTCGCCTGGCCCCACCGATGCCCACTATCTCTTTACCGCCTTTACGCGACTCATGGACGGCGAGGAAAACTATCTGGACATCGACACCGCCAAGGACCGCCTTGCTGGCTGGAATTTTGCCGACAATGGTTCCGCCGCGACCGAGACCGAGGAGAACTAACATGCCTAAACGTACCGACATCAAGCGCATCCTCGTCATTGGTTCGGGCCCCATCGTCATTGGCCAGGCCTGCGAGTTCGATTACTCCGGCGCCCAGGCCTGCAAGGTGCTCAAGGAGGATGGCTTTGAGGTCATCCTGGTCAACTCCAACCCGGCGACCATCATGACCGACCCGGGCCTGGCCGACCGCACCTATGTCGAGCCCATCACCGCCGAATTTATCGAGCGTGTGATCAAGAAGGAACGCCCGGACGCGCTGCTGCCCACGCTGGGCGGTCAGACCGGTCTGAACGCCGCCGTCGAGCTGGCGAAAGACGGTACGCTCGACAAGTACGGCGTCGAGATGATCGGCTGCGACCTGGCCGCTATCGAGCGCGGCGAGGACCGCAAGCTCTTTAACGAGGCCATGGCCGAGATCGGCCTGGAGGTCGCGCGCTCGGGCTATGCCTACAGCGTGGCTGACGCCGAGGCCATCGCCGAGCGCGTGGGATATCCCTGCGTGCTGCGTCCGAGCTTTACCCTCGGCGGCGCCGGTGGCGGCATCGCACATACTCACGAGGAGCTCGTCTCCATCGTGAGCCAGGGCCTCGAACTCTCGCCTGCCCATGAGGTGCTGGTCGAGGAGTCCATCGAGGGTTGGAAAGAATACGAGATGGAGGTCATGCGCGACCACGCCGGCAACGGCATCATCGTATGCTCCATCGAGAACCTCGACCCCATGGGCGTGCATACCGGTGACTCCATCACCGTGGCGCCGGCGCAGACCCTCTCCGACCTTGAGTATCAGCGCATGCGTGTCGCCTCGCTCGCCATCTTGGAGAAGATTGGCGTCGAGACCGGCGGCTCTAACGTGCAGTTTGCCGTGAATCCCCAGACCGGCCGCCTGATCGTCATTGAGATGAACCCGCGCGTGAGCCGTTCGTCCGCACTGGCCTCCAAGGCCACGGGCTTTCCCATCGCCAAGGCCGCCGCTCGCCTGGCCGTAGGCTATACGCTCGACGAGATCGTCAACGACATCACCAAGGCAACGCCCGCCTGCTTTGAGCCCACGATCGACTACTGTGTGGTCAAGGTGCCGCGCTTTGCCTTTGAGAAGTTCAAGGGCACCGACCCCACGCTCACCACGCGCATGAAGGCCGTAGGCGAGATCATGGCGATCGGCCGCACCTTTGAGGAGGCCTTTGGCAAGGCTATGCGCTCGCTGGAGGATGGACACCAGGGCATTTGCGCCGGCGGCAAGGAGGGTGCTGATAAGCTGAGCGACGATAAGCTCGCCCAGGCCGTGGGCACTCCGACCGAGCACCGTATCTTCTTTGTGGTCGAGGCCCTGCGTCGTGGCTGGGATATCGCGCGCATCCACACCATCTGCGGTATCGATCCGTGGTACCTCAATCGCATCAGCGATATGGTGCAGGTCCAGGAGAGCATTCGCGGCCTGCGCGTGGAAGATATTGATGCCGACGCGATGCGCCTGCTCAAGCAGTATGGCACGAGCGACGCCGAGATTGCCGCGCTGACCGGCTCGGACGAGCGCTTTGTTCGCGCTTACCGCAAGGGTCTGGGCGTGGTCCCCAG
>URNU01000288.1 GCA_900549275.1 uncultured Collinsella sp.
GATATGACGCTGCAGGTGGGCAACGTCTACATCCTCAACCAGCCGATGGCGCTCCCGCTTTCCATTGCCACGGCAGCCATCATCTATATCTTTCCGGCAATCGTCGACAAGCCCGAAAAACTCATCCCCCTGCTCGACATCATCTCGGTCGGCATCTATGCCGCCACCGGAGCGGACAAGGCGCTGGTCTACGGATTTGCACCCGCCGTATGCGTCATGATGGGCTTTTTTACCGCGGTGGGCGGCGGCATGCTACGCGACGGCTTTATGGGCGTGGTTCCGGGCATTTTCCAACGTACTAACTTTTATGCCATCGCCGCCATCGCCGGATCGACAAGCTATGTGTGTCTCGTTATGAGCGGCATCGTGAGCAATGTCGCCGCGCTGGTCGTATGCGTTGTCGTGACCATGGGTCTGCGCTGGCTCTCACTGCGCTTTGACATCAAAAGCCCTACCGAAGAAGACATCGCGCGCTTCTTGCATCGCAAAAAGTAGACAGCACGGAACGATCCTTCGAAATGCAACCGAGAGGTTCTTTTAGAGCGCCCGCGCGTTGGGTACCCTGTTAGATATATGCCGAGTATCTAACGAAGGATTCACCATGCCTTACAACCTAGAACCATCGACCAAGCGCCGCAAAGCGCAGTCCCGCATCGTCCTCCTATTCGCACTGATCGCGCTTGCGCTAACCATACTTCCCACGGCGTCGTTCGCCGGTACAGACACCGCGGGCAACGTACTTGCAACCGAAGCTGACTCAAATCCGTCTGGCGCCGAGGGAGACCTGTACTGGGCCGGCCAAAGCCTTAACCTAGACGATGCCTCCATCGGCCGCGATATTATCGCGGCGGGCGACAGCCTATCGATTCGCGACTGCACCGTAGGCGGAGCCATTCGCCTGGCGGCACGCACCATCGATATCTCCAAAACCGCAATCGATGGCAGTGTGACGGTAGCCGGTCAGCATGTCGTGCTCAACACCGGTAGCACCGCCAACTGTTTTTACGCGATGGGTGAGACAGTTGCCCTACGCGGCTCTGCTAAGTCGGCAGCGCTCGCGGGCAGTACGGTAACCATCGACGGCACCGTCGATGGCGATGTCGAGGTCTGGGCCGACAAACTCATCCTGGGTAAAAACGCCCGCGTCACCGGCACGGTGAACGCCCACATCTCCGAGGATCCCGAGCGGGCCGAGGGCGCTCAGGTCGGAGCCCTCAAGATCGACCGTACCGAAAACGAGGACACCTCAACGATTAACGACGCCATCGGCGGCATCGTCGCCGCGGCGCTTTCTACCTGCTTTGTCGCGATCCTCCTCGAGCTCGTCTTTCCGCGCGCGACCGCCAGCGCCGCCGGCATGCTTCGTCAACGACCTACCCCTCTGTGGGTGAGCGGTCTTTTGGGCGCGGTGGCCGCCGTTCCCGCCGTCCTGTTGCTCATCATCTCGATTGCAGGCCTGTCGCTCGCCGGAGCCCTCATGTGCGCCGTGATTGGCATCGCTCTGGTCTCGGCGGCATTTATGGGCACCGCAATCGCCCGCATGGTCGGACACAGCCAGAACCGCTACGCCATGGCCGCCGTCGGCGGTATCGCCGCAGGCGCCCTCACGGGACTTCCCCTCATCGGCGACTTCATCAGTGGCGTTGCCTTTGTCTTTATGCTCGGCTACGTCATCCAGATCATCTGGCGCAACGCCCACCTCAAGCCGCAGCAGGCCGCAAACACTCCAAGCCTTCCCTCCGCCTAGCCGTCAACCCCCATAAAGGGGACAGGCACCTTTGCGGTAGTACAGACCAACTCAATCCCCGTGCACCAAAAAGGGCACCGACCGCGATGGTCGGCGCCCTTTCTTGTTAGTCGCTATAAAGCTCGGCGCTTATTTGTTGACCTGACCGGCGCGGACGGCTGCCTTCTTGCGGTCGGTGGCATTGAGCAGACGCTTGCGCAGGCGGATGTTCTTGGGAGTGATCTCCACCAGCTCATCGTCGGCGATGTATTCCAGCGCCTCCTCCAGCGAGAAGGTGCGGGGCGGCACCAGCTGGACGGAGATATCGGAGGTCGAGGAACGCTGGTTGCCCAGGTTCTTGGTACGGGCGATGTTGACGACCATGTCGCCGGCCTTGCTGCGCTCGCCCACGATCATGCCCTCGTAGCACTCGGT
>URNU01000289.1 GCA_900549275.1 uncultured Collinsella sp.
GCCGGCGAGCAGGCCGATATCCTGCACCCCGGCGTGCCGTACAAGCTGCGCGTTGCCATCGAGCGCGAGGCTCGCGCCATGAGCGGCTACCGTTACGGCCGCGACCTGGCCAACGAGTTTATGGATACGCTCGAGGGCGCGCCCAAGGGTGATATCCGAGGTGCCATGGCGCTGCTCATCGACAAGCAGGACGATCCGCGCCGCGTTGAGGTCTACTCGGCGCTGCAGGATCTGGTGCTGGCCGGAGGTCACTAGATGGAGCTCACGGACCGCTCTGGTTACTTTGCGGGCCCCGGTATGCTCGGCGGCTCCTTTGGCGATGCCTCGCGCGCAAGCGACGAGGCCGCCGAGGGCGTCGCCGACCCCTGCCTGGACCATGCGCCCGACCAGGTGGTCTTCTATGAGCTCACGCGTAAGTTTGTGGAGACCGAGGAAGACGTTCCCCAGGAGGCCTGCGACGTGCTGTACTACACGCTCGCCGTGGGCCACCACACCGGCGTGCTCGACTGCTTTGAGCCGCGCCTGTCGGTGCCGGTGGATGTGTTCTATTCGCTCGTCGACGCGCTGCCGGAGGGGGAGGCCAAAACCAAGTTTGAGGCCATCCGCTCCTTTGGCGAGTGCCAGCTCGACAAGGCGGCGGTGCCGTCACTGCTCGAGGCCTGCGACACGCTGCTCGACGAGCGCGGTTTTCGCGGGTCGGCCAAGGCCGGCATCTCGGTGTTCGACGACGACTTTGGCCTGCATGCCCAGCAGGTCGCGTTCTTAATGAAGTTCCGCGATCTGGTGGAGCGCGTGCGCGATGTGTCGGGCGTGTATCTGACGGGGAGGTTGCAGTAATGGGTCGCGTTGTGGATGGTCGTGTGAACGGCGCCCCATTTGCGGGTATCGTGCTCACGGCGGGAAGCGTGCTGCGTGCCGACGATGCCGCCGGCCCCGTGCTCTCCAAAAAGATGGAGGACGCGCCCATCGCCGGTTGGTACACCATCGACGGCGGCCAAACGCCCGAGGATGACATCATCGAGGTCAAGCGCGAGCGTCCGCCTCGCCTGGTCTTGGTCGATGCCGCCGACATGGCGCTGCCCGTCGGGTCCATCCGCTTGCTCGACAAGCACGATGTGGCCCGCAAGTCGATGTTCACCACGCATTCGCTTCCTTTGTCGATTCTGATCGAGGAAATCGAACAATCGTGTGATGATATCGTCTTCGTTGGGATTCAGCCGGGCGACACGGAGTTCTACAACCCCATGTCCCCGGAAGTCTTTGACGCCGTCGACGCCGTGTACGACGCCGTGGCAGCCAACGACTTTTCCCACTTTGTCCGCTTGGGGCAAGAGCAATAGGAGCGCTTGTCCCTGCTGATTAGGAAAGAAGTGATTGACATGGCAGATTCCAAGGCAGAATATCCCGCTCCCGATTGCCTGGCGCCCGCCGCGATCGAGGCCAAGACCGAGGCCGCCGGCGTGACCAAGGCCAACCTGCCGGTCGCAAAGGCCTTTCTGTTGGCAATGTTCGCCGGCGCGTTCATTGCCTTCGGCGGCCTGTTCTTTACCGTGTTCTTGAGCGATAGCACGCTGGGCTGGGGCGCCCAGCGCGTCGTGGGCGGCTTGTGCTTTTGCCTGGGCCTGGTGCTGGTACTGGTGTGCGGCGCCGAGCTGTTTACCGGCAATTCGCTGATGGTCTGCGCGCTCAAGAGCAAAAAGATCACCCTGGCTCAGATGCTCAAGGCATGGCTCGTCGTGTGGCTTGGTAACTTTGCCGGTGCCCTGTTCATCGTCTTTTTGGTGTACATGGCCGGCATTTACAAGCTCAACGGCGAGGCGGTCGCCAATTCCATGGTGAGCGTCGCCGCCGGCAAGGTTACGGTCGACTGGGTGACGATTTTCTTCCGCGGCATCCTGTGCAACATCTTTGTGTGCCTGGCCGTGTGGATCGGTACCGCCGGCAAGACCGTGGTCGATAAGGTTGTGGGCATTCTGCTGCCCATCGCCGCCTTTGTGGCCTGCGGTTTTGAGCACTGCGTCGCCAACATGTACTTTTTGCCCATGGGTGCCGTGATGCACGCGTGCGGCTATGGTGCCGACGTCGCCGGCGCCGATGCGCTCAACGCTGCGGGCATTGCGTTTAACCTGTCCGCCGCCACGCTGGGCAACATCGTGGGCGG
>URNU01000290.1 GCA_900549275.1 uncultured Collinsella sp.
GGCCTCGAGCGTTTCGCGACGGTTGGGCACGAGCACGTCCACGCTATAGGCGTGGTGGACGGCACGGGCGCCTTCGATGCAAGCCATAAGCTCGGCGGCCTGCGCTTGGGTGCAGTGGGCGATGCCGGCGCGGTCGGTAATATCCTCGCGCGGCAGGTCAAACACAATCGAACCGTTATCGATGCAGATGACGCGGTCGGCGGCGCGATCGAGGTCGGACGTAATATGGCTCGAGAGCAGCACGCTGTGCTGGCCGTCGGCGACAAAGGCAAGCAACTCATCGAGCAGCTCCTCGCGTGCCATGGGATCGAGGCCCGCGGTGGCTTCGTCCAAAACGAGCAGCTTGGCCTCGTGGCTGAGCGCGCAGGCAAGCTGCAGCTTCATGCCCATGCCGCGGGAGAGGTCCTTGACCTTTGTCTTGGAATCGAGGCCAAATCGGTTGATGAATCCGGCGAACGTTTCGCGGTCCCACGTGGGGTACGCCGGGCCTACGAGCGACTCGATCTGGCCCACCTTGAGCGTGGAGGGGAAGGGGCACGTGTCCAGGACAAGACCGACGCGGGAGCGTAGGTGGCGTTGCGACTCATCGGGCGCGTCGACGCCACAGCGCTGCCCAAACAGGTGCACCTCGCCGGCATCGAGCTTTATAAGCCCAAGCGCGGCGCGAATGGTCGTCGTCTTGCCGGCGCCATTTGCGCCCACAAAGCCAACGATCTGGCCGGGCTCCACGGCAAGCGTGACGTCGCGCAGCGTAAAACGGTCGCTCACACGGCGTGAGATGCCTTTGAGTTCTAAAAGGTTTTGCATGGTATAGCCTTTCTTGCAGATGGCTACTGCATGGTTTCGGGGGCTACGAGGTCGAGCATTTCGTGCAGCTTGTCGCGCGTGACGCCCAAGGCTTCGGCTTGGCTTGCCGCTTTCGAAAGTAGCTCTTCGATATGGCAGAGCTGGTTTTCGCGCAAGAGTTCTTGGTTGCCCTCGGCGACAAAGCAGCCCTTGCCCTGCACAGTGCAGATAAACCCGAGCTGCTCCAGGTCGGCGTAGGCGCGCTTGGTGGTGATGACGCTCACGCCAAGATCGCTCGCGAGTGCACGGATGCTGGGGAGTTTGGCTCCCGCAGCGAGCGTGCCCGATAAGATCTGAGCTTTGACTTGCGAGGTTATCTGCTCGTAAATGGGCTTGTCGCTCGAATTGGATAGGATGATGTCCAAAGCGGCTCCTTAGCTGATGGGCTACACGTGTATATAACCGGTAATCACAGTATATATACACTATGCACAGTTATGCAAGAGCTAAATGTGGAATAGCCCACCGGCGCCGCGCTTGCCCCAAAACAATCTCAATCTGTAACAGTAAGAGTCGATTTGCGTGGCTAGATGTTACAGAACGAGACATTGGCTGCCTGCCTTTCCGTTTATCTCGATTTGTAACAGCTAGACCCAATTTGGACGGCCAGATGTTACAGATTGAGATTGTGTCGGTGGGCAAGTTTGTTTGTCTCAATCTGTAACAGATGGGGGGCCAAATAAGCTCTGCTTGTTACAGATTGAGACAGTCTGCTGCAGAATACTTCCGATAACTAGCCGTTCACGTTCTGACTGATGAATTTGTCCTGATAGGTGCCCTATGGCGGGATTTCGCGGCTACAATAGTGCGGTTACATCGACGTAATGCACTCAATGCAAGAAAGGATCCGCATGGCAAGCCTGTCGGATGAAATCTCGTCGCGCCGCACATTCGCGATCATCAGCCACCCGGACGCCGGTAAGACCACACTTACCGAGAAGCTGCTGCTCTATACCGGCAGCATCCAGACTGCCGGCTCGGTCAAGGGCAAGAGCTCGGCCAAGCATGCCGTCTCGGACTGGATGGACATCGAGAAGGAGCGCGGTATTTCCGTTACCTCCTCGGTGCTGCAGTTCACCTACAACGGCGCCTGCGTCAATATCCTCGATACCCCCGGCCACCAGGACTTCTCGGAGGATACCTACCGTACCCTTATGGCCGCCGACGCCGCGGTCATGGTCATCGACGGCGCCAAGGGCGTCGAGGCCCAGACCAAAAAGCTCTTTAAGGTCTGTACGCTGCGCCATATTCCCATCTTCACCTTTGTGAACAAGCTCGACCACGAGGCTCGCGA
>URNU01000291.1 GCA_900549275.1 uncultured Collinsella sp.
TTGGAGAAGCCCTGGTGCCAGGCGCAGGTGGCCTGGGCGCACTCGTTCTCGTGATGCGGGAAGGCAAGGTCGGAGCCACCGCCGTGAATGTCGATCGGGGTGCCCAGATAGCGGTGCACCATGGCGGCGCACTCGGTGTGCCAACCGGGACGGCCCTCGCCCCAGGGGCTCGGCCAGCTGGGCTCGCCGGGCTTGGCGGCCTTCCACAGGGCAAAGTCAAGCGGGTCGTTCTTGTCCTCGTTCTCCTCGATGCGCGCGCCCACCATAAGGTCGTCGATGTTGCGGCCCGAGACCTGACCATAGTTGGGGTCGCTGCGCACGGCAAAGTACACGTCGCCGTTATCGGCGGCGTAAGCGTGGCCCTGCTCGATGAGCGTCTTGATCATGGCGATCATGGGGCCGATCTCCTTGGTGGCGCGGGGGCGCACGTCGGGATCGAGCACGTTGGCGGCGCGCATGACGCCGATGAACTTGTCGGAGAACTCCGTCGCGACCTCGGCGGCCGTACGGCCCTGCTCGTTGGCGCGTTTGATGATCTTATCGTCGACGTCGGTGAGGTTCTGGGCGAACGTGACCTCATAGCCGCTCGCGATGAGCCAACGGCGGATCACGTCAAAGCTGATGAACGTACGGGCGTTGCCGATGTGAATGTTGTCGTAGACCGTGGGGCCGCACACGTACATGCGGACCTTGCCGGACTCGATGGGCTGGAACTCTTCCTTTTTATGGGTAGCGCTGTTGTAGATACGCATTCGTTACTCCTTAACGGTTTTCTGTAGCAGGCAGACGGCCCAGGCGCCAATTCCCTCGCCTTGGCCTTCCCAACCGAGCTTTTCGGTCGTAGTGGCGGCGACGCCCACGTTTTCGACGTCAACGCCCAGGGCATGAGCCAGGTTGGCGCGCATTGCATCGCGGTGCGGGGTGATCTTAGGCTGCTGGCAGGCAATGGTGCAGTCGGCATCGACAAACTCGAAGCCCAGCTCGCGCGCATAGTCCATCACGCGAGCGAGCAGCACCATCGAATCGGCACCCTCGTAGGTGGGATCGGTGTCGGGGAATAGCTTGCCGATGTCTCCCCCGCGGCAGGCGCCCAGAATGGCGTCGGCCAAGGCGTGCGCGAGCACATCGGCATCCGAGTGGCCCAGCAGGCCGCGCTCGTAGGGAATGTCGACACCGCCGATGATACATCGACGCCCCTCCACCAGACGGTGAACGTCGTAGCCGTGTCCAATGCGCAGGTTACTGAACATGGGGAAGGTCCTCTCCCTCGGCCATACGACCGAGCAGAATCGCGGTTACGGGACGCAGGTCCTCGGGCACCGTCACCTTAAGGTTATCGCGCGGGCTCTGGACGCAGCGGACGCGTCCACCCATGCGCTCGACCAGCGAAGAATCGTCGGTGCCGATAAAGCCCTCGGCGATGGCTGCGGTGTGGGCGCGCTTCATGGCGTCGACGCTAAAGATCTGCGGCGTCTGTGCGGCCCAATAAAGTTCGCGCGGCGGCGTCTCGACGATATTATCGCCGTCGACGATCTTGAGCGTGTCGATCGCGGGCTGACCGCACACGACACCGTCGAGGGCGCGGTCGCTCACGAGCACGTCGATAGCGTGATCGATCGCCTCGGTAGTAATGAGCGGACGAGCGCCGTCGTGAATGGCGACATATTCGAAACCCGCCGGAACCGCATGCACGCCGGCACGGGTGGAATCCTGGCGGGTATCGCCGGCATCGGCAAAGCTGATAGGCGTGTCATAGTCAAACGGGTCGATGGCCAGGCGGCGCATCTCGGCACGACGCTCGGCAGGGCAAACCACGACGATGTGGCCGACCTTATCGCTACGGTCAAATGCGCGGATGGACCAGCTCATAAGCGGACGGCCTGCTACATTGACGAGCTGCTTGCCACCGGGGTTACCAAAGCGCTGGCCGCTACCACCGGCAACGACCACGGCGCATACGGGCGCCATTATGCGTTCCCCTGTTTGGTGCCCTTCATGCGGTACAGGGAGTCCGCAAGAATGGCAGGGTTGTTAACGCCAAAGTCGCCCAGACGCTCCGGATCCTCGCTGATGTCGTCCATGAGTTCCTGCAGCGAGCCGTACTCGTCGACAATCTTCTCGGCTACGCC
>URNU01000292.1 GCA_900549275.1 uncultured Collinsella sp.
CGACCCGGAGATCTTGTTCTTTGACGAGCCGACCTCGGCGCTCGATCCCGAGCTGACGGCCGAGGTGCTGCGTGTCATTAAAGACCTTGCCGCGCAGAATATGACGATGGTGATTGTGACCCACGCAATGCAGTTTGCGCGCGATGTTGCCGACCGCGTGGTCTTTATGGATGGCGGCCGCATTGTCGAGGAGGGTCCTGCCGAGCAGGTCATCGACCATCCGCGTGAGCAGCGCACCCGTGAGTTCTTGAGCCGTATCGAGGGATAGGCTCAGGTATTTACTCAACTATTAATTGAGGCGAAGCCGCCGCAGGTCTTACGGTCTGTGGCGGCTTTTTGTTTGCATCGACGGGGTTCAATAATCGCCTCACAAGCTTGTCTCTTCCTCTCGCCGCCTGTATTCATACGTGCGCCGAAAGGTATGCATGGACGGTCGCCCGTGAGGGTAGGGTGGTGGCATAGGACATTTGGAGGGTGAGTCGGCTCGGCTGCCGACCATGCTGCTCCCGGGATGGCACCGACCGCGAACTCTCCCCGTTGGCGTCGCGCATTGCGCGCGGCCCTGCAAGGAGGTCATCATGGGTGCTCCCAAGACCGGTAACGTAAGGAACGTGGTGCTCGTAGGCCAAGGCGGGGTGGGCAAGACTTCACTCGCCGAGGCCATGCTCCACCTTTCCGGCAAGACCGCCCGCCTGGGCGGCCACGACGGCACCAAGCCCACGCTCGACTATGACCCCGAAGAGGTCAAGCGTTCATTCTCCATCTCGACGACCATCGCGCCGATCGACTGGAAGGGCGCGCGCATCAATGTGCTCGATGCCCCGTGCTACCCCGATTTTATCGGCGACGCCTTTGCCGCGATGAGCGTCTGCGAGACGGCTCTGTTTGTGGTCGACGCCGAGGCCGGCCCACAGCCTACGACGGTTAAGCTCTGGTATGCCGCCGAGGACCTGCGTCTGGCGCGTGCGGTGTTCGTAAACCGCCTGTCGCGCTCCGAGGCCAGCTTTGCGACCACGATGGACCTGCTGCAAGAGCGCTTTGGCACGCGCCTGGGCGCCGTGACCCTTCCCTGGGGCGAGGGCGAGGACTTTGACGGCATCATCGACCTGGTGCGCATGAAGGCGCGCCATTGCAACGGCACCGAAGCCGTTGAGTCGGAGATTCCCGAGGAGTATCGTGCCCAGGCCGAGGAGGCCCATGACCATCTGTGCGAGTTGGTGGCCGAGGCCGACGATGAGCTGATGATGAAGTACCTGGAAGGCGAGGAGACGCTGACGCAGGAGGAGCTTGAGGGCCTGCTGTCGAAGGCGATCGCCGAGCGCATCTTTGTGCCGGTCTTTGCGGGCGATTGCATTAAGGAGCAGGGCGTCAACTCGCTGATGGACGACATCGCGACGTACTTCCCGGCGCCGACCGACTACGGCGAGATGCCGCTCATCGACGGTGATTCGCTCAAAATCTCGAGCGACGATGACCGTCCGGTGGCGTTTGTGTTTAAGACCCTGGCCGATCCGCAGCAGGGTCGCATCAGCTTTATCAAGGTGCTGACGGGCACGCTTGAGCCGGGCCTTGAGCTGATCAACGCGCGTACCCGCAAGAGCGATCGTCTGGCCCACCTGTATGTGATGTGCGGCCGCGATATGACCGAGGTTGGTCACGCCTATGCCGGCGACATCATCGTGGCGCCCAAGCTGGCTGCCGAGACGGGTGACACGCTCTCCATTACCGGTAAGGTCGAGGCGGCGGCGTTTAAGTTTCCCAACTCGCAGTACCGCATTGCCATCGAGGCCGAGAACCGCGGCGACGAAGAGAAGCTCTACACGTTTATCGAGAAGGCATGCAAGGCCGATCCGACCATGAGCATCGATCGTGACGAGGAGACGGGCCAGACTATCATCTCCGCCGTGGGTGAGGCGCAGGTTTCGGTGCTGCTCAACCGTCTGGAGGACCGCACCAAGGTCGTCGCCAAGAGCGTGCCGATCCGCATTCCGTATCGCGAGACCATCCGCCGCACGGCGAGCGCCCAGGGCCGCCACAAGAAGCAGACCGGTGGTGCCGGTCAGTATGGCGACTGCTGGCTGCGCGTTGAGCCACTCATTGGGCCCGACGGCACGAGCGATGGCTATGA
>URNU01000293.1 GCA_900549275.1 uncultured Collinsella sp.
CTGACGGTGGGTATCGTACAATCCATATGGCGGCATCGTTCGGGCGCCGCGTAACCGCTGGAGGGGTTTGCTATGAAGATTCCCGTGGACAAGCTGACCCGCGTCTTTAAGATGGGCGCGACTACCAAGAAGGATTCCGACACGCCGGTGCGCGTGTCCGTCTACCTCGATTCGTCTGCCTCGCGTTTTTTGGTCGAGACGGTGCGCGATGCCTTCGTGCCACAGACGACGTCGGGCATTGTGCGCGTTGAGCGCCTGGGGGAGGACCGTATCGTCCCCAAGACCGATACCGATGTGGTGCTGGTGCTTTCGTGCGGGTCTGACCGCCTTGAGAGCGCCGTGCAGGAGCTCGTGATTGTCGGCGCCCCCGTGTGCGTGCTGGCCGAGTCCGCTGTCGAGGTGCCTTTTATCCAGGAGTCCACGCCCATGCTCGGCGCGGTGGCGGCTACCGATAAGACGTATCTGCTTGAGACGCTTGCCCGCTGGATTCTCGATCGCACGGACAAGGAGACGGCCTTTGCGGCGAACTTCGCCTTTATGCGTATCGCGGCCGCTAACCGCATCATCACCTCGTGCGCGCTTACCAATATGGCGACGGGTGCGCTGGTGTTTTTGCCGGGGGCCGATTATCCCGTTATGGCGCTGGCGCAGGTGGGCATGCTCTTTGAGCTCGCGGCCATCTTTGGACGCGGCATAAAGCCCGAGCGCGGCTATGAGGTCGCGGGCGTGCTTGCCGGTGGCCTGGTGATCCGTGCTGTCACCCGCGTCCTGGTAAAGCAGACGCCGCATATTGGGTTTGTCGTCAAGGCGCTGACCGCCGCCGCGGGTACCTATGGCATGGGCCGTGCGCTCGTGTCGCTCTACGAGCGCGACATCGACTACAGCCGAGCCAACGAGGTGGCTGCCGCTACGTTCTCGCGCGTCCGCGACCTGGTGACCACGGTCGCCGGCGCCACCCGTCCCATGGGTCCCTTTGAGGATGCATCCGATCTCGCTGCTTAGGGGTTTCTTTTGCGCGTTCCATACCAAGACTGTTTTCATTTGATCGAGCCGCTGCTCGCGAAGGTCGAAAAGCCGAGTCGCTATATCGACCACGAGTGGGGTACACTCTCCAAGGCTGATGCCGACTATCGCTGCTGCATGATTTACCCGGACGTGTACGAGGTTGGTCTACCCAACCAGGGCATCGCCATCCTCTACAACATCCTCAATCAGGCCGAGGGCATCTCCTGTGAGCGCGGTTATGTGCCGTGGCCCGATATGGGCGATGCCATGCGCGAGGCTGGTATCCCGCTGCTGTCGCTCGAGGGCGCAGCACCCGTGGCCTCGTTCGATATCGTCGGCATGCATGTACCGCACGAGATGGCCGTGACAAACTTTCTCGAGGCCCTCGATCTAGCCGGCATTCCGCAGCTGGCGGCCGACCGCACCGAGGACGACCCCATCATCATTGCCGGTGGTCCCTCGGTCTATAACCCCGAGCCGTATGCGGCCTTCTTCGATGCCATCCTGATCGGCGAGGGCGAGGAGTCGCTGCTCGAGATCTGTCAGCTGCATCGCCGCTTGCGCGACGAGGGCGTCTCGCGCGCTCAGATTGTCGAGCAGCTCGCGACAGTCGCCGGTACCTATGTGCCGTCTCTGTATGAGGTGCGCTATGACGAGCCCTGCTCGCCTCATGGCTACACCGTGCCGCGCGAAGGCAAGGACGTCCCGCCGGTAGTCTACAAGCGCGTCGTTGAGGACTTTGGCGCTACCAATCCGTTGTCGCAGTCGTGCGTGCCCTACGCGCAGCTCGTTCACGATCGCCTGTCGATCGAGATTCTGCGCGGCTGTGCCCGCGGCTGCCGTTTTTGCCAGGCCGGCATGACCTATCGCCCGGTGCGCGAGCGCTCGGCCGACCAGATTGTGTCCTCGGTGATCCAGGGCCTGGAAAAGACCGGCTATGACGAGGTGTCGCTTACCTCGCTTTCGACCACCGATCACTCCTGCATCCGCGATGTGCTCGGTCGCCTTAACCGCCGTCTGGAAGATACGGGCATTCGCGTGTCCATTCCCTCGCAGCGCCTGGATTCGTTTGGCGTGGATATGGCCGAGTCGGTCGCCGGCGAAAAGAAGGGCGGCCT
>URNU01000294.1 GCA_900549275.1 uncultured Collinsella sp.
TGCGCAAAACGCGCAGGTCGGCAATATCGTCGGTGAGCATCTCGGGCGGAGCGTAGGCAACCGTCGCGCGGCGCAACGTGGCGTAGCGCTCTGTAAAGGACTCCTTGCCGCCGGTTCCCGCCACCGCAGAGGCAGGCTCGAGCGCCAGCGACGAGCCAAAGTCGATCAAGCACAGGTCGAAGGTGCCTTCGGCAAGTTGTCGGTCGAGCGGCAGACGCGCCGTGCGCACCATAATATTAGCGGGCGAGATATCGCGATGGACGAACCCCTCGCCTACCAAGCTCATGCGGCAGAGCAGGTCGAACAGGTCGCGGCCCAGGCGAGCGGCCACGAGCGGCGACAGACGCCCGGCATCGTCCACGGCAAGGCGCGGGCGCAGGCGGGCAAGCGTCTCGCCCTCGACCCACTCCATGACAATCGCAGGCACACCGTCAACCTCGCCCCACCCGTATAAGCGCGGAAAGCCCTTAAGACCCGAAAGGGCACGATGGCATTCGTATTCCTCGCGAAACGCCACCTTAAACTTAGCGACCAGCGCCTCATAAGCGGCGTCGTCATCGAACTCGTCGCGAGTCGGCAAGATGAGCTGCTTGAGCGCCACGGCCTCGCCCTGGGCATTGACGGCACGCGTCACGCGGCCGATTCCGCCACGGCGCATGGTGGCGTCGTCGGCAAACAGCATCGCAAATCGACGTTGGTAGACGGGCAACTCATCCGGGCTCAGCGCAATAGCAGGCTCAAACCCTCCAACGCGCGCCAGGCGCAAGCCCACCATGGGGTCGCGGTTTAGCGCGCACGATGCGCTAGAAGCAAGGCTATTCGTCATAGGGCGATCGCCGCCACTTTGGTATTGAAGTTGTTGAGCGCGACGTCGTCATCGCCGTAATGCCCCACCCATTGGCACAGATTGGTGTAGCAGCCCCACAGGTTGGCGTATTGCCGATACCACTTTGACTGGGGAGAAAACGTTTGCCGGCCAAACTCGGCACGGATGACGAACATATCGTTGGCCAGGCTATCGCACGGCCCGGTATCGCCTGTTGCGTTATAGGTCGAGACCACGCTATTGGCGCGGGCGACATAGCCATCGAGCATATTGTATTTGGTCACGAGCCAATTGTGGATTCTCTCCTCCTCGGCAGCCGAGAGACCACCCGAGCTCGTGTCGCCGCCGGTACCGCCGTCCGTCGAGCCGCCACTCGAAGATCCACCGCCAGAGGCGGAACCCGAACCGGAACCGCCGTCCGAGCCCGCCGAACCGGTGCCAGAACCGGACCCGTCCGAGCCGCCGGGCTTGCCCGCCTGCTGCGTATCCTGCTCCTTCTGCTGCTCCGCCTTGTTAACGACAGAAGCCACGCTGTTATTGGAAAGCTTCGTAATGACCTTGGTGTTGGTGAGCACGATGGTCTTGCCGTTTGCCAGCGTGATCTCGTTGGACGCCCGCTCGCCCTCGTCCGCGGGATCGACGCCAAACACGGTGCGCCCGACCACGCTCGCCCACGCATATCCAGTTGTCGTTCCCAAGTCGCTTTTGGCCTTGCGCCCAATATGCAGCTCGCGCGCAGCATGCGCCTGTACCATGGACGGCACCGTCATGCCATAAGCCGAAACACCGGCTATGACCAGCACGAGCGAGCAAGATAGCAGCACATACGCCCGAGGCGCCAGGCCCAGCCGGCGTCGCATGCGCACCGCGGCGCCATGCTTTGTCTGAGTGCCAGCGGGCCGCATGCGTTCTCCTCCAACAAAAACACGCCGCTTAAAAGCGGCGCATTCTTTCATATCCACATTTGAGTGTATCAGCGAACCCAAAAGGTTGCGCAACGAATGGGCAAATACGAGGTGCGAGTGGACCCATCCACGCGATAAGCGGATGGAAAGCAGGTTTGTTGCACAACAAACGCATGAACGCGTGCCCAATTATGAGTGCCCCGTGCGGCAGGCCGACGGGACATGCCGTGGAGCTGACGCCGCCTAGATCGCGCGGCGGGCCTCGATAGCGCGGCCAAGCGTAAGCTCGTCGGCATACTCCAAGTCGCCGCCCACGGGAAGGCCGCTCGCAAGACGCGATACCTCAACGCCCAATGGCTTGATGGTGCGAGCAAGGTAGCT
>URNU01000295.1 GCA_900549275.1 uncultured Collinsella sp.
GGCTCCTTCACCGCAGCCGAGATGGTCGGCAACGACATCAAGATGTTCGAGCCCGCCGGCAAGAAGCTGCTCATCGGCCAGTACGAGACCGTCGACAAGAGCCGCGCGCTCGGCATGATCGACGAGATTCGCGAGGCCATGCGCGCCTACGCCGCCGAGAAGGGTGCTGACGGCATTGTCCTGTGCATCACCGACATCATGGAGGAGGGCTCGCAGGTCCTGCTCGAGGGCGAGACCGAGGCTGCTCAGAAGGGCCTGGGCATTGCCGACGAGCACGACGGCGTCTGGATGCCGGGCGTCCTCTCCCGTAAGAAGCAGGTCGCTGCCCCCATCATGGCCGCCTGCTAGGTTTAGCTGACCAAACGCCACGACCGGATCGCGGACACCCCGCACTCCGGTCGTTTTTTGTGCACGGCGCCGCGTCGTCTCTTGGACAGGCGTGCCCGTGCCGTTGAGCAAATAATGTTCAACCTGTGGTTCCGCTTTTCAACCACGCCTGCGTGCTTGTCGTGCAGGGTAGGCTAGATGCAAGCGTAATACGTTAGAGCGCGGCGCCGCCACTTGGGCGGGCCGTGCTTTTTTAAGACGGGAGCTTTCCCGTGAAAGGAGCCGCCCATGGCAGCAACTGAGCAGCTGTTCAACGTTCGTGAGCGCAAACGTTTTGAGCGCCACGACATCTGGGAGCGCATCGCCGAGAACGGCACGATTTCCGCCGCCGTCATGGTCTTCGCCGCCATCGCCGCCGTCATTTGCGCCAATACCGATGCCTACGAGGCCATCCATCACTTTTTGGAGACCCCGCTGTATGTGGGTCTGGGCAACCTTACGGCCGGTCTCACCGTTGAGCTTTTCGTCAACGACTTCCTCATGGCGATTTTCTTTTTGTTGGTGGGCATTGAGCTTAAGTACGAGATGACGGTCGGCGAGCTCAAGAATCCGCGTCAGGCCATGCTTCCCATGCTGGCGGCCGTGGGCGGCGTCGTCGTTCCCGCCTGCATCTACCTGATCTTCAACCATGCCGGCGCCCGCAACGGTTGGGCTATCCCCATGGCAACCGATATTGCCTTTGCGCTGGGCGTGCTGTCGCTTTTGGGCAATCGCGTGCCCAACGGCGTGCGCGTGTTCTTCTCGACGCTCGCCATCGCCGACGACCTCATTTCCATCGCCGCCATCGCCATCTTCTACGGTCAGAGCCCCAATCCGTTTTGGTTGGGCGCCGCCGCGCTTGTGACCTGCGCGCTCGTGTGGCTCAACAAGACGCAGCATTACCGCCTTGCCCCGTATTCGGTACTGGGTCTGCTGTTGTGGTTCTGTATGTTCAAGAGCGGCGTACATGCTACGCTCGCCGGCGTCATCCTGGCCTTTACCATTCCGGCTAAGTGCGGCGTCAAGCTCGATAGCCTCACCGATTGGTTGGGCGAGTGCCTGCCGCTGCTCGATGACCGCTACGACGACGAGGCGCACATCTTGGGCCAGCATGACTTTACCGTCTCGACCACCAGGGTCGAGCGCGTCATGCACCGCGTGACCCCGCCGCTCATCCGCATGGAGCGTCTGATCTCCACGCCGGTCAACTTTGTGATTCTGCCGATCTTTGCGTTCGTGAACGCACAGGTTCGCCTAGTGGGCGTGGATATGAGCACGTTGCTCACCGACCCGGTGACGCTCGGCGTGTACTTTGGCATGCTGCTGGGCAAGCCGATCGGTATCTTTGGCACGACGTTCGCCTTGGTCAAGTTCAAGGCCTGCGAGCTGCCGCGCAACGTCAACTGGCACATGATTGCCGGCGTGGGTATTCTGGGCGGTATCGGCTTTACGATGTCGATCCTCATCAGCGGCCTTGCCTTCCCGACGGCCCAGTTCGAGGTCCTGGCTGCCAAGGCCGCTATTCTTGCCGGCTCTGTCACCGCGGCCGTGCTCGGCATGATTTACATGAGCGTGGTCTGCAAACACCCCGCGCCCAAAGACAAGTAAAAGCACATACAAGTTTGAAAACGCCGCCTGTGAACACCATCACAGGCGGCGTTTTAGTCATTGGGTGTTCCTATACTTTTGTCAACCGTCGGGGCTACTCCCGGTAGGGCACCCGGTCGCGCATCACGGCGTATATC
>URNU01000296.1 GCA_900549275.1 uncultured Collinsella sp.
CGGACGGCTTGTGCTAGACTTCTAGTCTCACGGGGGCGTGGCGGAATTGGCATACGCAGGAGACTTAAAATCTCTCGCCGCAAGGATTGTGGGTTCGAGTCCCACCGCCCCTACCATACGATTGCTTACGGGCCCGTGTCCCTTTGGGATGCGAGCCCGTTTCTTTCGGACGCCGGTGGGGCTCTAAGTTGCGGTGGGATAGTTCCTGTTTTGGCAGCTTACCAGCCCATTTAGGAACTATTCCACCGCAACTTATGAGGGAATGGTTACAGGGTGCTGAGACTGGGAGTCCAGGCGATGGTGGGGGTCGCGCCGTCGAGAACCTCGTTGATGGTGGCGGCCATGCCGGCGAGCAGGCTGTTCTCGCTTACGGTGAGCGTGTCGTAGCCGCCGGCTCGCATGAGCTCGCGAATCACAACGGCACCAGCCAAAATCACGCCCGCGCGCTTGGGTTGCACGCCCGGTAACGCGGCGATGCCCGCAACATCCAGCGCGGACATGCGCTCGATAGCGGCCGAAACCTGCTCCAGCGAAAGCTCGCGCAGGTGCACAAAGCTCGAATCATACGGCTCCAGTTCGTGGACGAGTGCCACGAGCGTAGTGACGGTACCACCCACCGCCACCAGGCGCTCGGCGCGCTCAAAGTCGACAGGCAGGCTCTCAAAATAGCCCGCAAACTGCTCGTTTGCCCAGCCGGCAGCAGCCGCAAGCTCGTCCGTTGACGGCGGCAGCGCCGAGAAAAACCGCTCGGTCACGCGGCGGCAACCGATATCCAGCGAGCGCGTTCCCTCCAGAGCGAAGATGCCGCGCTCCGGTGCATAGACGCCCGTCGCGAGCTCCGTGGATCCGCCGCCCGAATCGGCAACGATGATGCGCTCGCCCGCAAAGTCGTGTGCCACGCCAAAAAACGTCAGGCGCGCCTCGACCTCGCCCGGAATCACCTGCGGCTCGAGCCCCAGCTCGCGCAGGCCGTCCAGCAGTAGCGCGGCATTGGACGCATCACGCGCGGCACTCGTGCACGTGGTGCAGATGCACGCGGCCCCAAAGGCACGGGCCTCGTCCACAAACATTCGGCACGCAGCGAGCACGCGCTCAACGGCCGCCGCGCAAAAGCGCCCCGTCGCATCCACGCCCTCGCCCAAGTCGGTAATCTCGGTATGCTTGGACGATTCCACGATCGCCCCGCCCTCGACCTGGGCCAACACTAGGCGCGACGACACCGTTCCCAGGTCGATCGCCGCCACCTTATATCGTTTGCAATCTGCCATTGCGGGCTCCCCTCCGGGCGCTATTTGCCGTTGGACACGACCGTCTGGCCCTCGACACCGTTAAACCCAAACAGTATGTCGAGCGCCTGGATGTACCACGGCGCGTCCTTGCCGACCTCTTCGATCTCTTTGACGACTTCGCTGGCCTTCTTGGCGTTCGAAGACTTTTTGCTCGACGACGCGTCCGAATCGTCGTCCAGGCCTAGCACGTCAATCTTGGTCTCGCCGGGCATCACCAGGCCCAGGTCCTCGGTCGCCGCGTCTTTAATGCCCTCCTCCGAGAGCAGTTTGTCGACGCTTTTCTGCAGCTCGTCGTTGTACTGCTGGCGGATCTCTACTTGCTTGGCCAAAATATCGTTCGAGCGTTTGGCGACGTAGAGGTCGCGCACGGGAAAGTACAGGCTCACGAGTACCAGAACGACGACAATGCCAATAAACAGCCCGCGCTGGGGTCCATGGGTAAAGTCGTAGATCGCCTTGACCACCGCGTTGTCGTTGGCGTAGTGCATGAAGTCCGAGCCCGAAAGACGGTTCGAGGGCCTGGTCGACTTTTCGTGTGTTTGAGCCGAGGGGCGCTGCGTACGCGAAGCATGCGTCGGGCGCGCCGAACGTGACGGGCAGTCCGTCGGCATATTCATTTGAGCACGGGGGTGTGAGGCACTTGTCGGACGCTGTGCGCGTCGATCGGCGCCGGCGTAGTCGGACCCGCCGAGCTGCACGGTAGGTGCGAGGCGAGGCGACGGCTCGCGCGAACCGGCGGAATAATACCTGTTGTCGTAAATCTGATCCATGTGCGCCTTGTGCGGTTGAGGTTTGTTTGCGCTAAGTC
>URNU01000297.1 GCA_900549275.1 uncultured Collinsella sp.
GCCAAGCAGGCCGCCGAGGCTCCCGCAGAGGCTCCCGTCGAGGAGGCCGCTGCCGAGGCCGAGACCACCGAGGCTGCCGAGTAAATAGCTCGCCGCGGAAACACTCGCATTCATGGCATAAGGGCCGCGCATCCATTTGGGTGCGCGGCCCCTTTCTTTTTATTGGTGCAAGCTGACCCGTCCCCATTGCACCAGGTTGGTGCGTAAGGGACGGGTTAGCTTGCACCAAATGGCAGAGAGATAAGGTTTTCCCAGATAAAAGCTGCCAAAATAAACCAGTCCCATTTTGGTGGGGTGGTCATAGTTATTACGTGGCGGTTGAGGTCGACCGCATAGGCGGCGCCTTGTTTGGCTAAAGTACAAATATCTGTGTTTAACTCGTCCAAGGTTTCATGCCACGGGCGATGGCCAAAAAGGAAAACCACATGGGATTCATGTCAAAGCTGCTGTCCTTCGGATCCGATAAGGACCTCAAGCGCTACTACAAGATCGTCGACAAGATCAACGGTCTTGAGCCCCAGTTTGAGAAGATGACCGAGGAGGAGCTCCGCGCCCAGACCGATAAGTTCCGCGAGCGATACGCCAACGGCGAGTCGCTCGACGACATGCTCCCCGAGGCCTTTGCCACCGTGCGCGAAGCTTCCAAGCGCACCATGGGCATGCGTCACTTTGATGTACAGCTCATCGGCGCCATGGCGCTGCACGAGGGCCACATCGCCGAGATGAAGACCGGCGAAGGCAAGACCCTCGTCTCCACGCTGGCTGGCTATCTCAACGCTATCGCCGGTAAGGGCGTGCACGTCGTCACCGTCAACGACTACCTGGCCAAGCGCGACTCCGAGTGGATGGGCCGCATCTACAAGTATTTGGGCATGACCGTCGGTCTGCTGCAGAACAACATGCCGCTCGAGCTTAAGCGCCCGGCCTACCAGGCCGATGTCACCTATGGCACCAACTCCGAGTTCGGTTTCGATTACCTGCGCGATAACATGGTCACCCGCCCCGAGCAGCGTGTTCAGCGCGGTCACAACTACGCCATCGTCGACGAGGTCGACTCCATCCTGATCGACGAGGCCAGAACGCCGCTCATCATCTCGGGCGCCGGCACCAAGTCCGCCAGCACCTACAAGGACTTCGCGCGCGCCGTGCGCGGCCTTGAGCGCGGCGAGGACGTCTCGCACGACATGCTCACCGCCACCGAGGACGTTGAGCCCACGGGCGACTTCGTCATGGACGAGGCCAAGCACACCATCGCCGCCACCGAGCGCGGCCTTAAGAAGATCGAGCGCCGCCTGGGTATCGATGACATCTATGCCGATCTCTCCGGCCAGCTGGTCAACCACCTGCAGCAGGCGCTGAAGGCCCAGTACATGTTCCACCGCGACAAGCAGTACGTGGTCACCAACGGCGAGGTCAAGATCGTCGACGAGTTTACCGGCCGCATCATGGAGGGCCGTCGCTACTCCGAGGGCCTGCATCAGGCCATCGAGGCCAAAGAGGGCGTGCTCGTGCGTGAGGAGAACCAGACCCTTGCCACCATCACCCTGCAGAACTACTTCCGCCTGTATGACAAGCTCTCCGGCATGACCGGTACGGCACTCACCGAGGACGCTGAGTTCCGCGAGATTTACAAGCTGCCCGTCGAGGTCATCCCCCCCAACAAGCCCGTGCAGCGTGTTGACCACGAGGACCTGGTGTATCGCACCATCCAGGCCAAGTACAACGCCGTTGCCGACGACGTTGAGCGTCGTCATGCCAAAGGCCAGCCGGTCCTGGTGGGCACCGTCTCCATTGAGAGCTCCGAGAAGCTGTCCGCCGCCCTTACCAAGCGCGGTATCGCGCACGAGGTCCTTAACGCCAAGCACCACGAGCGCGAGGCCCATATCGTGGCCCAGGCTGGTCGCTATGGCGCCGTGACCATCGCTACCAACATGGCCGGCCGTGGTACCGACATCTTGCTGGGCGGCAACCCCGACGAGCTGGTGCGCGAGCGCCTGGAGTACGAGGGCCTGACCATGGAGGACGTGACGCCCGAGCAGCTCGAGCAGTTTAACGCCGAGGCCAAGGAGACCTG
>URNU01000298.1 GCA_900549275.1 uncultured Collinsella sp.
CCGCAGATGGCGGGAAGCATGGAGTCCTCGCGGATGGTATCGAGGGCGCCGCCGAAGTCCTTCGCGCGGATCTGCTCGATAAAGCGGGGGATGTTGATGTTGACGGGGCAGCCCTCAACACAGAACGGCTTCTTGCAGTTGAGGCAGCGCTCGGCCTCGGCCAGCGCCATCTCCTCGGTGAAGCCCTTGTCGACGGGGCGGAAGTCGCAGGCGCGCTCGGCAGCCGGCTCCTCGTTATCGGGGGTGCGGGGCGACTTCATATCGGCAACGAAACGACCGTTAACTAGTGGCATGCGCAGCTCTTTTCCTCATAGGCCTTGAGGGACTCGCCCTCTTCGGAACGATAAGCGGCCTGGCGGGCACGAAGGTCATCCCAGTCGACCAGGGTGGCATCGAAGTCGGGGCCGTCGACGCAAGCGAACTTGGTCACGCCGCCCACCTCGACGCGGCAGCAGCCGCACATACCGGTGCCGTCAACCATGATGGGGTTGAGCGACGCGGTGATGGGGGTGTCGTACTTCTGGGCGGTGAGGGTCGAGAACTTCATCATCGGAACGGGGCCGACGCAGAAGACCTGGCTCACGGCCTTGTCCTGCAGCAGGCGCTCCAGCGGAGCGGTGACAACGCCCTGCTCGCCGTAGGAGCCGTCGTCAGTGGTGATGTGGATGTGGTCCTCGTCGAGGAGCTCGCGGAACTGGTCCTCCATGAGCAGGAGGTCCTTGGTGCGGGCGCCCATGATGGCGTGCACCTCGTGGCCGGTCTCGACCAGGTGCTTGGCGACCGGGAAGGCAATTGCCAGGCCGACGCCGCCGCCAATGACGGCGCAGGGGCCCTCAGCCATCTCGGTGGGAACGCCCAGCGGGCCCACGACGTCGCGCAGCGACTCGCCGGCCTCATAGGTGGAAAGCATTTCGGTGGTCTTGCCGATCACCATGAAGATGAACTCGACCCAGCCCTCGTCACCGTTCCAGCCAGCTAGGGTAAACGGGACGCGCTCGCCCGTCTCGTTGGCGCGAACCATGAGGAACTGTCCAGCGTGCGCATGCTTGGCGATTGCGGGCGCCTCGATGCGGAACTTGAACACCTTCTCCGAGAACTGCGTCTTCTCCAGGATCTTATACATAGAACCCCTCTCTTGTTAGGGCGGCCGAACCGTGCCTCCACGGAAATGGACGGCAGCCCGAATAAAACCGTACGCGCACAGGCGTTGTGCAGACATACGGTGCAAATTATACCCTCATGGACATGTCGCTTACGTGTATCTTTGGCAGGCGGGAAAAGCGACCTACCAAAAAGGGACAGGTTTATTTTGGTAGGTTTTATCAGGCAAAACGGCAAAGGGGGCCGGTCTCGCGCATCGGTGAGTCCGGCCCCCTTTGGAGCGCTGCATATGTATGGCGGCACAGGGTTTATTACGGCGCGGCTGCCGCGGCGTTTCCGCATACAAAACCTGCCAAAATAAACATCCCTAAATGGTAGGTTTTAGTGCTTGCCGTTGGCGGAGGCGGAGCCGTTGACATGGTCGCGGGCATAGATTACGCCGTGCACGATTGCCAGGCCGGCGGCGTCGGCGGCGCGGGCGCAGGTGTCCTGGAAGTCCTCGGCCTCGCGGGCGCGCAGCTGCTTGAGCACGTAGTCTGCGACAGCCATCTTGCCGGGAGGGTTGCCGATGCCTGTGCGGATGCGGCTGAAGTCGCGACTGCCCACCTTGTCGATGATGGAGCGCAAGCCGTTGTGACCGGCGTGGCCGCCGCCTACCTTGACGCGTACGTCGCCGGCGGGAATGTCGAGCTCATCGTGGATCACGAGCAGCTCCTCGGCTTTGATTTTGTACTCGCGGCAGAGCTTGGAGATGGGGCCGCCCGAGGTGTTCATATACGACTGCGGCTTGACCAGCACAATCTGGCGCTTACCGCCCTCTTCCTCGGGATCGTTGATGTTGATGAGCGCGACCTCGGCGCCTGCCTGGTTTTTCCAGTACGTGACACCGGCCTGACGGGCCAACTCGTCGATTGCTTTGAAGCCAGCGTTGTGGCGGGTCTCGGCATACTCATCGCCAGGGTTGCCAAG
>URNU01000299.1 GCA_900549275.1 uncultured Collinsella sp.
AACAGCAGCTCGGCCTTGGCCTCGGCAAAACCGCCCTCGATCTTGGCACCGACGCGCTTCTTGCCCGAAGGCGTCACGATGACGAGGGCCTTAGCGCCGAGCGGCTCGACATAGGAGCCGAGCTTGGCGAGCTCGTCCGGACCCTGGATGTACTTGCTGGGGCTATTGAAAATTGCAGCCATAACTATCCCATTCTCTAAAAAAGAAAGGGGCTCCGTACGGATACGTGCGGAGCCCCTCGTTACGATAACAAGAGTCGATTAGAAATCGATGTCGGTGTCGTAGTAGCAGGCCTTGAGGATCTTCTCGAAGTCGGCAGCCTTGGTCTCACGCGGGTTCTCGGGCGTGCAGGCGTCGGTCTCGGCGTTCGCGGCGATCTCGGGAAGCTTGGCGAGGAACTCCTCCTCGGAGACCATCTGCGGGTTCTCGGCGTCGACCTTCACGCCACCATTCGCGTAATCCTTGATGGACTGCGGAATGTTGAGCTGGTCGTTGAGGTCGCGAATCTTCTGGACGAGCGCAGCGATGAGCTCCTCGTTGGTCTCGCCGGGAAGGTGCAGGATCTCCTTGGCCACGTAAGCATAACGCTCGGCAGCACGGGGATCCTTGGAGTTCCACTGGATGACCTTGCCCAGGTACATGGCGTTAGCAGCACCGTGGATGATGTGGCCGTTCTCGAAGGCAGCACCGGTCTTGTGAGCCATGGAGTGAACGATGCCGAGCAGGCCCGAGGAGAAGGCGATACCGGCGATGCACTGAGCCTCGTGCATGTGCTGACGGGCCTCATGGTCGCCAGCATAGGACTTGGGCAGCCACTCGACGATCTCGCGGATGCCGTGCAGAGCGTTGGCGTCGGTGAACATAGAGGCGCAGGTGGAAACGTAGGCCTCCATGCAGTGGGTCAGAGCGTCCATGCCGGTGTGAGCGCACAGCTTGGCGGGCATGGTGTAGGTGAGCTCGGGGTCGACGATGGCGACATCAGGGGTGATGTTGAAGTCGGCCAGCGGGTACTTGATGCCCTTGGCGTAGTCGGTAATGACGGAGAAGGCAGTGACCTCGGTAGCGGTACCGGAGGTAGAGGAGATGGCGCAGAAGTGAGCCTTCTGACGCAGCTCGGGGAAGCTGAACGGCTGGATGATGTTATCGAAGGACTCCTCGGGATACTCGTAGAAGACCCACATGGCCTTAGCGGCATCGATGGGCGAGCCGCCGCCGATGGCGATAATCCAGTCGGGCTCGAACTCGCGCATGGCCTCGGCGCCCTTCATGACCGTCTCGATGGACGGATCGGACTCGACGCCCTCGAACAGCTTGACCTCCATGCCGGCCTCTTTGAGGTCGGCCTCAACGTCCTGCAGGAACCCGCCGCGGCGCATAGAGCTGCCGCCAGAAACGATGATGGCCTTCTTGCCCTTGAGGTTCTTCACCTCGTGGCGAGCGCCCTCACCAAAGTACAGATCGCGAGGATTGGTAAAACGTCCCATACTGTGCCTCCTAAACAAGCCCCTCTTAGACTTGCGTATATAACGGAGCACCCGATTGGCTCCGTTAGGACCGTTTTGCGCGTTGCCGGCGATGACAATGCGCGATGTCTAAACGTCTCAACGCTCAGACAAACACTATTCTACCGTTCTGGTTGGTCAGTTATTCACCTAAAGCCGACAATGATGAAACGTTTTTTCTATCCCTGAAGACCCTTGTGGGGCATTCATACTCCCAAGCTGGGCAAACGTTTTATCAGGGTTGACTACATATCCCGGGCAGGACTGTGCCCCTCCAAAATGTGCCCCGTTCGCCGCCAAAAATCGACCGTTTGCGGCACCGTAATACCACTCAGTCGTCCAAGGTGCCGACATTTGTGCGACATCCGTCTTCGTGGTGCAAAGGTGCATGTCCAAGTGCGACACCCCCGGTGTGCCACATGCGGGTAAACTAGAACCTTATATAGAGACATTTGAACCCTAACCGCAGCAAAGGAGGCCCCATGGCATTCGATCCCATTCAAGAGGATTGCCATCGCCTCGTTCTTGAGGCCTTGCGCCGCGACAATATCCCGCTCACCGACG
>URNU01000300.1 GCA_900549275.1 uncultured Collinsella sp.
TTTGAGCCGGGCGATACGGAGTATCTGGCAGAGCATACGGTCGACTTCATCTCGTTCTCGTACTATTGCTCGCGCTTGGTGTGCGCCGATGATCAGGTGATCGCCGAGAAGGCGGAGGGCAACGTGTTCCCGACGTTGCGCAATCCGTACCTCAAGGATAAAGAGACTGCCTGGAAGTGGCAGATCGATGCGCTGGGTTTGCGCGTGACGCTTGCCGGCTACCACGATCGTTACCATCTTCCGCTCTTTATCGCCGAGAACGGTGTGGGCGGACTCGATGCGCTGGAAGACGGCAAAGTCCACGATGCGTATCATATTGATTACCTGCGAAGGCATATTCTTGCGCTGCGCGATGCAATTGTCGAGGACGGTGTTGACCTGATGGGATACACGCCGTGGGGCTGTATCGATTTGGTGTCGGCCTCGACGGGGCAGATGAAGAAGCGCTATGGCTTTGTTTATGTCGATGCCGATGATATGGGCAAAGGCACGTTCGATCGCTACCGAAAGGACAGCTTCTGCTGGTACCAAAAGGTCATTGCATCAAATGGCGAGGACTTGAGTTAACTCTTGCAGGTCTGTTGCCCCCGCGGTCCGCTTCGGCCGCGGGGGCTTTTGTTATTGAGGCGGCTGTTCATGAGGAGCATTGCAGGCTGCGGAAACCCGGCACTTGGGGACGTTCCTTTCCTGCCGGCAGCTTGGGACAGTCCTTAAAGGCCGCATCGATCAACTGCGGAAAGCACATCCCAGAATGAGCGTCCAACATGGGGTGCGGTTTCCCTTGAGGCCCTCAATCGGAAAATGCATCCCGGATTATTGTCGAAAAGCGGTCCCTAGTTTCCCAAACGGGCCGCTAACGGAAAGCGCACCCCGCTATTGGGCCCCAAAGCAGGATGCGCTTTCCGTGCTGGCAGTTCCAAGCAGTTCGGGATGGCCCTTTTCGTCTGCTCTCGGCCGGCGTCCGTAAGACTGTCCCCGACGACCACTCATTTAAGTCTGTCCCCAATGAGTGCCCAATGACTAGTAGTAGGCCCACATGGCTTCGACTTCGTTAAGGACCTCTACGACGCCCCAGCGGCGGGCGCTGCGGCTGGCCGAGTTGGGATCGAAGACTCCAATCTGGTCGGCGTCGTCAATACCGTAAAGCACAATGTAGTGGCCCACGTTGGTAAAGGTGCCCGGCCGAACGGCGGCGATGACGGGCGCTCCCGAACGCAGCGCCTGAGTCATAGAGTCGCGATCGTTATGGAGCTCCGTTCCGTTAAGTCCCAACTGCCACGCGCCGCTCGTCATAAACGACCATTCGGTTGCACCGGTGGGGGCGTAATTGCCCGCCTCGGAAAGCGCGCACATATCGACGGGGGTCATATCGGTGCGTCCCGTCTTAAAGATATAGACCATGGTGAGGCACGTAGGCCCGCAGGCATTTTGGCGGATGGTGCCGCCGGCGTAAGGCAGCTCCGACCACGCGGGGTCGATCTGATAGATATGGGGCATCGTGCCGGCTTGCCATTGCGAGCGCGGGGTCGAAAAGGCGAAAGAATAACCGGGCGCGACGGGGGCCTTGAGCAGCTTGTCCTCGGCGGTGGGCTCGAGACCGGCCGAGCCGTGGGACATACAGGAGCTCATAAGCACAAAGACCAGACAGGTGAGGATAGAGCACAGTGCGAGGCGAAGTCGACGAGCCGGCAGGGCGGGGGCATTCACGTGCGATGTCGAGCGGTAAGGCTTGCTGTCGCGTCCGCCTTGGGGATGCGAAAAGAAGCGGTTGATATGGATGCCGGGCTGACGTGCGCCGTTGCGGCGCAGTTGCGGAACCTCGGCCTGACGCTGTCGAGTGCGCGCGCCCAAGCGGCTATCTTGCTGCGCGCTTGTGTCCATGCTCGGACGGCCACTCTGCCGCGTTCTGCTTGTCTGCTGCCGAGACGAAGGCCTGGGTTGCTCTTGAGGACGTTGCGGATTGCCGCTCGTGGCACTTCTGGGCGTCGGCGTGGTACGGCCAGCAAGGCGAACGCTTTGTCGCCGTTGATCACCGTCGTT
>URNU01000301.1 GCA_900549275.1 uncultured Collinsella sp.
GGCGCCCGTCACGCCGATGGTGAGGTTGCCCTTGGCGCCGATGGAGCCGCCGTCGTAGCCGTTGAGCTTCATGTCGTTAGCGCCATCCCAGGACCAGGTTCCCGCCTCGTCGCCGGCAGCGGTGCCCGCGTCGTACTGCGTGCCGCCCACGTTGACCCAGTCGGCGGCGAGCGCCACGCTCGGCAGCAGCAGCTGGCCGGCCATGAGCGCGCAAGCCCCCGCGCAGGCAAGCCTGGCGCCCACGCGACGCCACGTTCCGCGGGAGAGCGCGCACGAGCAGCCGTGGTCGATTGGGTTGTCATGGATTTGCTTTCGCATATGAGCCTCCTTGTCGTAAGGGGTGCTTCTGTAACACCATGTTACGTGAAGATATCCGGATCCCGGGGCACAAATTCTCATGTGGCGCACCTACCAGCGCAAAAGGCAACGAGCATGCGATTGCCAAGCGCGCCCCGCCCGCCCCCCGAAAGGCCCACCCTCACCGTCATGGTCTACAATCGAGGGCACGATCATTCGTCCACCCAAAGGACCGTCCTTGAACCTGAGCAGGCCTAAAATCAACGCGCTTCTGGCACTCGCGCTCTTCACCTTCGCCTTCCTTGCCGCCGAGTTTCGCTTCGACGTCAACGTCGGGCTGCTCGCCGGTGCCGAACGCGTTGTAATCGCGCAGGGCTTTATTCTGGGTGCGAGTGTGCTCGGCTTTATCGGGTACGCGCCGCTGCTCGGGCTCGCACAGCGCAAAGGCCACTCACTGGCAGTCGTCAACGCCGCTGTTCCCATCGCCATCCTGGGATTGACCCAGGTCCAGTTCCCTACGGCCCCGCTTGCCCTCGAGATTCTGGGCTGCGTGGCATTCTTTGGGCTCGGCCTGCTGGGCGCCGCCACTCACCACGCCTTTTCGTTGACATTCCAGGATGACCCCAAACTCGCCACTGGCGCAGGAGCGGCCTATGCCGCGGGCATCCTGATACAGTTCGCCATCAACCTGCTCAATTGCGGCGGTATCGTAGAGCTCATCGTCCTTGGCGCAGCGACTATCGCTATATCCGCCCTCGGCGCTGCTCCTCAAGAGACCGTTGAGAGCCCGAACTCCCGTATCAATCCCTTTGCCGAGCCCTCGCACGCCCTCGCCAAGCAGGCGTGCTGGAGTATCGCGCTCGTCATGATTCTTGCCTGCTTGTTCTCGACCCTCGACAACGTGGTCACGCTCTCCAACGCCCACGGCACCATTGCCGTGCAGACCTGGCCGCGCCTCTTTTTGGCTGCAAGCGGCCTTGCCGCCGGTCTTATCTTTGATCTTGCCGAGCGCCGCTACATGGGACTTGTCATGCTCGGTATCGCCGTGCTCTCGACCATTTCCATCCTGGCCGTGGAGGCCGGCGCCGATCCCAACCTGGGCCTTGTCGTCTTTTACCTGAGCTCGGGCTTTTTTGTCACGTTCTTTACCGCCACCTTTACACAGCTGGCACCGCGCATGCATGCGCCCGCCCTCTGGGCTGGCATGGGCCGCGCCGCCAACAATGTATGCGCTTTCACCACATCGGGCATCTCGCTTGCTCTCGTGACCTCGAACAACGTTGCCCTCATTATGATCGGCGCGCTCGTTTTGCTCGTCGCCGCCTGCGCGGCATTCGTGGCAGCCGGCCTGTTCCGCCTACCCCAAACCGAGCAGGAGCGCAAACACCAACAGCTTGCCGAGGAAGCGCTCGCTGCACCCAGCATCGAGGAGCAGCGCCAGGCCTTCATCGCCAACCACGCTCTCACCCCGCGCGAAGTCGATGTGCTCATAGCCGTGACCCAGGATGAACGCCCGCTCAAGCAGATCGCCGAGGAGCTCGGTATCTCGATGCGCATGGTACAGCGCCACCTGAGCTCTATCTACCAAAAGACCGACACGCAGACGCGCGCCGGTCTCACCAAGGCCTTCCCCTCGGCCTAAAACAAAAACCGCCACAAAGGTGTCTGTCCCCTTTGTGGTGGTTTTTGGTCGGCTAGCCTTCGAGTTGCGCCACTTTGTAGCGGTAGGCGGCGGCGATGAC
>URNU01000302.1 GCA_900549275.1 uncultured Collinsella sp.
TCGAGTGCGAGCCTGTTGGCGGGCGCTCCGGCTTCAATTCCCTCCAAAAGTGCCTCAAAGAGTGCTTTCTGGTCCAGAACATGGGGGCCGTCCGGCCACGATGGGTCAGATGCGGAATAGCCGGCGTTGTCGTCGGGAAAACGGGCGATTTCGCTGTCGAGCGCACGCCAGGCGGCGGCTTCGAGCTCGATGGCGGGTTCGCCCTCGTAGGTTGCCTGGCCACAAATGCCCAAAATCGCGGCTGCAGCATCAAACAAGCGACCCATGCTGCTGGTGCGCGGACTGTTGATGCCGCGCTCGATCATCGTTGCCGTTATGCTGCGCGTTTGCTCGTCAAGGCTGTTCAAGAGCCCCACGGCTCCTGGGTGCTCGAGCAGGTCGAGCTCGCTGAGCAGGGCAAAGGCGTTGCGGCGGGCATCGTGTACGGATGCGGCGCCACCGGGAAGCGCCCAGGTGCGCAGATGCGCGACGCGCTCAAAATCGGCGGGACGGGAGATAAGAAACTCACCGCCCCATATGGTGCCATCGGTGCCGGCACCCGTGCCGTCGAAGGCGATGCCGAGGACGCGTGCATCGGGCGCAAGCCGGCCTGCGGCAATCGCCTCTGCCATTACGCTCGCGATGTGCGCATGATGGTGCTGGACTTCAATAAGCGGCAGATTGTGCTCCCGTGCCTGTTCGCGCGCCCATTGGCTCGACAGATAGCTGGGATGCATGTCGCATGCCAAGGCGGCAGGCGCCAGGTCAAAGAGGTTTTCCAGACGTGAGCGCGCGGCGCTCCAAGCATCGAAGGTCGCCCCGTTTTCGACATCGCCGATATGCTGCGACACAAAGCAGGCCACATGGCCGTCCGAGTCCATGCGCGTGAGTGCAATCGCGGCTTTTTGCTGCGGACCGCAGGCGAGCACGCAGGGCGCGGTGCCGTCGAGCGCCGGCAACGACAGCGGTTGCGGCGCATATCCGCGTGCGCGACGCACGGGCATGACGTCGCCGTCGACCACGCGTACTACGGAGTCGTCGTAGCGCGACAGAATCGCGCGGTCGTTACCGAGCAGCGCATCGGCGATGCCGACGGCAACAAGGTGCTCCCATGCAAGGGCATCGTCGGTCTCGATGGGCTCTTCGCTCAGGTTTCCGCTGGTCATGACGAGTGCTTGCATGCCGTGCGCTGCAGCCGCGGCGAGCAGCAAATGTTGAAGCGGGGTGTAGGGGAGCATGACGCCGAGCTCGGGCAAGTCGTGTGCGACGGATGGCGCGAGTTCGAGGGCGTTGGGGGAGCCGTGGGTGTCGCTGCCGGCTGCGCGGCGACGCAACAGCACAATGGGACGAACGCTGCCGGCCAGCAGGTCGCGCTCAACGTCATCGATGTGACACAGGCGCTCGGCGTCGGCAAGGCCGCGCACCATAACGGCAAGTGGCTTGTTGCTGCGACGCTTGCGACGGCGCAACTCGCACACCGCCTGTTCGTTGGCGGCGTCGCAGGCTAGGTGGAACCCACCGAGACCCTTGATGGCGACGATGCCGCCGCCTGCCAGCAGATCGACGCAGCGTTCGATGATGGCATCGCTGGCCTCGCGCGTGGAGCCGACGGCTGGTGTTGCGTCGACATCCGTTGGCGCGACACCGCGATCGGCCTCGCGCCACGTAATATGCGGTCCGCAATCAAAACAGGCGTCGGGCTGCGCGTGAAAGCGCCGATCGAGCGGGTCGGCATACTCTGCGGCGCAGGTGGGGCACATGGGAAAGCAATCCATCGAGGTGGCCGCTCGGTCATAGGGCAGCGAGCGAATGATGGTAAAGCGCGGTCCGCAATTGGTGCAGTTGATAAAGGGATAGTGAAAGCGTCGGTCGGCGGGGTCGAACAGCTCACGCAGGCAGTCGTCGCACGTGGCGATGTCGGGCGAGATGAGCGTCGTGTGGGCGGTTTGATCCTGCGACGCCACAATGCGAAAGCCCTGCTCGTTAGCGGCGTCCCAGTCGCCGGGTGCTAGGTCCACAACCTCGACATGCTCCACGCGAGACGCCGCAGGCGCATGCT
>URNU01000303.1 GCA_900549275.1 uncultured Collinsella sp.
CAAGCTCCTCCTCGTTATACATGGGCGTGACGCGATAGAGCACGTGGTTGCCCGTGTCGCGGATGTAGCCAAGGATCTGCTCTTCAAACGGCAGCATGCCCGTCTCGTTGAGATAGCGCGTGCCGGTGAGGAGATTTTTGCGGTTGGCGTTTTCGCCGCAGAGCGACCAGGCGATAAGGTGGCAGCGGTTATAGAGGCTCTGGCCCGGAATAAAGTCGTAGCGCTGCTGGTGCCAGCCGGCGGGGTGGATGCGCGAGATATCGCCGCGCTCGCCTTGACCGAGTGACTCAGGGCCCACGCAGGCGAGCGCTTTACGGGTGCGGCCCAAGCTGTCGAGCTTGGAGAACTTCTTAAAGCAGCCCTCTTCTGTGGCGCGCTCGTATTCATCGAGCGTGAATGATGGTGTGCCGAGCGGGTGCGTGCTATCGGCGCGCAGGGCAACATAGGGGTTACCCGCGTAGTCGGGAATACTGCTGAGGTATACGCCGCGGGCGCGGTCGAGATCGGGGTTTTCGACCTCGTCGATAGGGGTGGCGGCACTGTCCGCGGAGGCGTCGTCATCGGTGTCGCTCGCGGCGGAATCGGAGTCATCGCCAGAGTCTTGGCTATTTCGAGAGTCCGAGGAGCTCGCTGTTCCCGATTCGAGTCGAGCGACCAGGTCTGCCTCGTCGTCGGTGCGGCTGGGACTCTCGCTTTGTTTTTCGGCCAGAGCCGCCGCCTGCTCATCGCTTTGCGGCGACAGCAGCTTGGGCGCTCCGTCGAGCGACCCTGTGAACAGCGCAAACCCCAGCACCACGGCGGTGCCGATGGAAAGCACTTGCTTGTAAGCGGACTTGCGCGACATTGAGGCTCCTGGATGGACAGTTGGGAATCTACCAGTCTAGCAGGAGCCGGCAGGGGTCGTTCCGCCGAACAAATACTCAAGATTTGGGGCAAACACAACCTATTAATTTGTCCCGCGTAATTTGTTCCGTGGCCTAGATTGAGGTGAGGCCGAGTCAGCTGAGCTTGCGCTCCGTTTTGGTTGAGCGCGGCTGACAGACAAGAGCGTCCGCATGGGTTGCGGGCGCCCTATTTTTACGGGTAAACGGTCGGAAAATTCAGGTGAACGGTCAAATCGGAACATATCAAACGAAATATCATACGGACATCCGAATATACGGACGTTTGTGATAACCTAGTTGTCGATCAAGGACGGCGGCCGGCACCCCCTGTGCGGTCGCCACTTGATACATCCAGTGGAGACAACAGGAGGCAAACACTATGTACGTAACCTTGCGCGAAGTCCTGGCAGAGGCTAACCAGCTCAACATGGCCGTTGGTGCTTTTAACACCCATAACCTCGAGATGTGCCCGTCGATTATTCGCGTCGCGGCTCGCCTGCACACCCCCGTGATCATCCAGACCTCCGAGGGCACCGCCAGCTACGTTGGTCATCGCAACCTGGTTGCTGTGTGCAAGTCCATGGCCGAGGAGTACGGCGTCAACGTCGTTCTCCACCTCGACCACGCCAAGAACTTCGACGAGATTCGCAAGGCTCTCGAGGCCGGTTATAGCTCGGTAATGTTTGACGGCTCCGCGCTTCCCTTCAAGGAGAACATCCTTGGTACCAAGCGCATCGTCGAGATGGCTCAGGCCCACGGCGCTTCCGTTGAGGCCGAGCTCGGTACCGTCGGCGGTACCGAGGATGGCGTCGCCGTCGCCGATGCCGACGTGCGCTATACCGATCCCGAGCAGGCTGTTGAGTTCATCGAGAAGACCGGCATCGACGCCCTTGCCGTGGCTATCGGTACCAACCATGGCCAGTACAAGTCCAAGACCAACATCTCCTTCGATCAGCTCGAGAAGATTCGCGATGCCGTGAACGGCTTCCCCCTGGTCATCCATGGTGGCACCGGTGTTAAGGACGAGGATGTTCGTCACGTCATCGACCTGGGTATCCGCAAGTTCAATGTTGGCACCGATCTGCTCGTCAACTGGAACAAGACCTCCAAGCAGTGCTATGACGAGCTCAAGGAGAACGCCTCCAACCGCAA
>URNU01000304.1 GCA_900549275.1 uncultured Collinsella sp.
GCCTGGAGCTCTTGGGGGTCGATGGTGAGCGGGTTTTGGTCCAGGACTACCAGGTCGGCGTACTTGCCAGGCTCCAAGCTGCCGAGGTTTTGCTCGTCGCCCGCTGCATAGGCGCTGCCCAGGGTGTAGTTGCGCAGAGCCGTTGCTGCATCGATGCGCTCGCTCGGCAACCAGCCGCCCTCGGGCCAGTGGCTTTTGGGGTCCTGGCGCGTGATAGCCGTGTAGAGCACGTTCATGCTGGTAACGGGCGTGATAGGGCTGTCGGTACCGAAGGCTTGGCGAATGCCGCGCTGCTTATAGGTTGCGAACGGCCACATGATGCGGCTGCGCTCCAGGCCCAGATCGCGCTCCGGTCCACCCGGGTCGAGTGTAATGTGGCAGGGCTGGCTCGAAGCAACCACGTTGAGCTTGCGCAGGCGGTCGATGTCCTCGGGCAGAAGGTTCTCCAGGTGCTCGAGCGTGTTATGGCCGTGCTGGGGCAGGCCGTACAGGTCGGCTGCTTCCTCGAAGATATCCAGCGCGGCATGAATCGCACCGTCACCAATAACGTGGATGCGCACGGTGTGACCGCGCTCCGCAGCCGCCAGAACCAATTTTCGCATGCGCTCAGCCGGGACTGTCAGACGGCCCTGGTCGCCCGGGAAGCGCGGATTGGTATAGGGCTCGGTGAGATATGCCGTGTGTTCGCTCGACACGCCGTCGAAGAACTGCTTAAAACCTGGCGCCGAAAGCAGCGCGTTGTTCGCGTAACGTACCTGGAGCTCTTCTAGACGCGACTGGTCATCCAGCAGCGTGGGGAACAGATGGGCACGAATGCCCAGCTTGCCGGTCGTCTGCAGCTTGTCGTAGACATCGTCGCGGATAAAATCACAGCCCGGCATGGGCATGAGCGACATATCGCAGATCGAGGTGATGCCCTGCTCGGCCATGCGCCTCATTTGATCGGCGTAAGCGCTTGCGATGCGATCTTCGCTCAGCCACTCAAGACAGCGCGGCAACAGCTGCATGGCAGCCGCTTCGTGAGCAATGCCCGTGAGCTCGCCGTTTGCGTCCTTGTCGTAGCTGCCGCCCGCCGGCGGCTCGCTGTCGCGCGTGACGCCGAGCGCCTCGAGTGCGCGGCTGTTGAGCCACAGCGTGTGGCCGTCGCCCGAGTACATAACGCAGGGACGATCGGGGAATGCCGCATCGAGCGACGCCTTGGTAGGATGCTCGGGCGGGTCCCAACGGTAGTCGCGCCAGCCCTGCGTCACAACCCAAGCGTCGTCGGGCAGGTCCTGGGAAAACTCGAGCGCGTGCTGTACCAGCGCCGCCTCGGACGTGCCCATATCCATGAGCATGTACGGCGAGGAACCGACCGAGGTATGGAAGAAGTGCAGATGAGCGTCATGGAAACCGGGGCAGACAAACTGCTCGCCGTAGTCGAGAACCGGCGTGGCGGCGGGAGCGGCGGCGATCACGTCATCGGGCTTGCCGACTGCGACGATACGGTCACCTGCAATGGCAATCGCCAGCTCACGAGCAGTATCGATGCCGTCTTGCGCGGTAAAGACGTTCTTGGAGCGGATAATCCGATCGATATGTTGCATGGGCATCCCCATCTCTGGCAGGAAATTCAACACCCCCGAGTGTACTCCCCCGTCTCGGTTACAAAATGCCAAGCGGCAAACGGCAGCTTTGCCAGCCCTAGCGGCAGGTGGCATACTGGAGAGAGCCTGTACGATTTTGCGATCAACCCAGCAAGGAGCAAATCGATCATGACGAAGACCAAGGCACAGCAGATTATGGCGGCGACCGAGGCTCGCGCGGCAGACGACGTCACCGCGGCCATCCGAGATATCGCCGCCGAGTTTGAGCCCTATATCATCAAGCAGCGTCGGCACTTCCATAAGCACCCGGAGCTGAGCCTTGCCGAGGAGCGCACAACCTCTGACATCGCCAACCAGCTCGACGCCATGAATATCCCCTACGAGCGTCCGCTCAAGACCGGCTTGGTGGCAACGCTTCGCGGTACCGCGCCGGATGCCTACCG
>URNU01000305.1 GCA_900549275.1 uncultured Collinsella sp.
CATCGTCACCGTCGCCCAAAACATCAACGGACGTCCCGGCAACGCCATCCTCGGCGAGGAAACCCGCATTGTATATGGCGCCGAGTGCATGCGCGACCAGCT
This sequence comes from uncultured Collinsella sp., assembly GCA_900549275.1. Lineage (GTDB taxonomy): Bacteria > Actinomycetota > Coriobacteriia > Coriobacteriales > Coriobacteriaceae > Collinsella. Next base: position 103 of record URNU01000305.1, read on the forward strand.
GCTCGGTTGCGAATTCGATATCTCCCCTACCGCGTTCTACCAGACCAACCCGCAGCAGACCGAGCTGCTCTACCAGCTCGCTATCGACGGCATGGATCTGCACCAGGGCGATGTGCTTATGGATGCTTACTGCGGCAGCGGCACCATCGGTCTTTGCGCAGCTAAAGATGCCCAGAACAAGGGGATCGGCATCATACTGCTCGGCGTGGAGCGCAACCCGGCGGGCATTGCCGACGCACGCCGCAATGCCGAGCTCAACGGTCTTACCCGCAGCGCCTGGTTTATGGCCGACGATGCCACCGATTACATCCTGGATGCCGCCGACAACAACGAGAGGGTCGATGTCCTTTCCATCGATCCGCCGCGCGCCGGCTCTACCCCCGAGTTCCTCGAAGCTGCCTGCGCGCTTAAGCCGCGCCGCATCACCTATATCAGCTGCAACCCCGTGACCCAAGAGCGCGACCTGCACCAGCTCCTCGACGGAGGCTATCGCCTGCTCAAGATCACGCCCGTCGACATGTTCCCCCACACCGACCATACCGAAACCGTAGCGGTCCTCGAACGCCGCTAATTCTCTGGCACAAGAAGGGGGCGGCCCGCCCGGGCCGCCCCCTTCACTTGGTTTATAAACTCCGCTACATCCCCTTGCGCAGGTCGCACACGCCGGCTGCCGCCATCTCGCGCAACAGCGTCTCGCGGTCGCGCGTCACGATCAAATCCAGCGGGAAGTGAATCTCGTCGAGCAACTTGCGGGCGTGATCGAGCTTGCCAATGGCCATACCAATGTGGGCATCGGTCGACACACCAATACCCACGCCCAGCTCGGCGCAGCGCTCGGCGATCTTGCGGCATACGGCCCAATGCTCAGTGTCGACACCGTGTTCAAGACTATGGTTGTTGATCTCGATGATCTTGTGCTTGGCCTTAGCCGCCAGCAGCACCTCGTCGATATCGAACGGCACGCCCGAGCGCCCCGCGTGGCCCAGCATGAACACCTTGGGGTGCTCCAGGGCATTGATATACATCTCGGTCGTCTGGGCCAGCGTCGCGCCTTCAGCAATCTGCGGATTATGCACGCTCGCAACCAAATAATCCAAATTGCGCGTCACCAAATCGAACAGTGAATGCTGACGGCTGTATGAATCGCCGGCGATATCGAGCGTGACAGGAGTGTCCTCGCCAAACAGGCTTCCGTCCAGCGAAACGATATCGGCCTCGGCACCACGCAGCACCAGCACGCCGCTCCATATGCGCGGCCAGATATCCTGGTTGATAAAGAACTGGTAACTGCGCAGGTCATTGGGGCAAGCCGTAACCATAGAGCTCAGATGGTCGGCGGATCCGAGCACCTGCAGGCCACGCTCTGCCGCCCAGTACACATTCTCCTCAATGGTCGAATATGCATGCGCAGAGAACATCGTATGGGTATGAATGTCACAAGAAAGCAGGTAGGGCATCGGGTCTCCTTATCTGGCACGGCCGTCGCTTATATTCATTGTACGCATAGCCTTCGATGGTCGTAAAACCACTCCATCCCAAAGACACAACGTCCATGACAACGGGGTCCGGCTTAACACCAAACCCCGTTTCACGTAAAACATTGCAGGCAGAGCGCTCTACTTTTAACGATACTCGTCCGCCAACTGTTTCCAAGCGGGTAGCGAATTGATGATCGTTTCGTAACTCACGCAATAGCCCAGACGGAACCAGCCCGGCATGCCAAAGCTGTCCGAGGGTACTGCGAGCAGTTCGTACTTCTTCGCGCGCTCGCAGAAGGCGTTCGCATCGGGCTCTAGCGCTTTCACCCATAGGTAAAAAGCACCATCCGGCTCAACATAGGTGTAGCCGTACTCCGTCAGTGCGTCGGTAAGCGCGGTGCGGTTGCGCGCATAGGCCGCAACATCGCTCGGCTCATCAATGCA
>URNU01000306.1 GCA_900549275.1 uncultured Collinsella sp.
TTGATGCGGTCGCGCGCGATGGCGGTGAGCTGCGCGAGCTGGATGCGGCTGTTGACGCCCAGGCCGTCGCGGTAGTCATCGCAGTGGAAGATGGAGACTGCCTGGCCGTGACCCTTGAGGATTTCGAGCATGTCGGGCAGGTAGTACTCGGACTGCGCGTTGTCGTTGCCGATCTCGTTAATGTGGGCGGCAAGCTGCGCGCCGTCGAAGGCGTAGCAGCCGGCGTTGCACTCCAGCAGCGTGGCGGCCTGCTCGGGCGTGCAGTCCTTCTGCTCGATGATGCGCTCGATCTGGCCGTCGGCGCCCAGCTTGATGCGGCCGTAACCGAAGGGGTCGGGCGGGGTCATGGTCATGACAGTGCAGGCGAGCTCGCCGGTAGCGACGGTCTGCGCGAACTTGGCGACGGTGTCGGCGGTGATGAGCGGCAGGTCGCCGTTGAGCACGACGACGGGGCCTTGCGTGATGCCGCAGGCCTCGAGCGCGACCTTGACGGCGTGGCCGGTGCCCAGGCGTTCGGTCTGCTCGACGCACTCGACCTTGGTGGCGCTGTTGGCGTAGGCGCCGTCGATAAGGGCGCGCATCTCGTCGGCGTGGCTGCCGATGACGACTACGACGCGGCTGCAGCCGGCCTTGATGGTGGCGTCGACGATCCACTGGACCATGGGCTTACCCAGGATCTTGTGCGAAACCTTGCAGTGGTTCGACTTCATGCGGGTGCCCTCGCCGGCGGCGAGGATAATTGCGGTTGCGTCCATGTGATCTCCTGTTACGTTATAGAGACGTGTGTTTGGAAACGATACACGACGCAATATGATACCGCAGGCATATGATGAGCGCGTAACGATTGATGCGCGACGGCCGATGTCGCTGCCGCCGGCGTGGTGTTTGCGCTGGTTGTGCATGGCGGCGGCGCTGCGGCGTTGGCGTTTTGCGCGAGGGGATGGGAGGTGCCCGTGGACATCATGCGAGAGGAATCGGGCAACGAGCCCGTCGCGGCATTTTCGATGTCGCATCCGGCGGTGCCGGCGCTCTACATGGTGCTGACGCTGGGATTCACCATGTTCTCGATGCAGCCGGTGCTGATTGCGCTGTCGCTTGCGGGCGGGTTGGCGTACGGGTTTGCGACGCGCGGCGCCGCGCGTACGTTGGGGGCGCTTCGCTGGCAGCTGCCGGTGATTTTGATCATCGCGGTGCTCAATCCGTTGTTTAGCGCCTCGGGCTCGACGGAGCTGTTCCGTATTGGCATGCGCGCGGTGTATCTAGAGAGCATGGTTTACGGCCTATGCATGGGCGGGCTGTTTGTGGCGAGCGTGCTGTGGTTTGAGGCGGCGGCATCGATGCTTGGCTACGACAAGGTGCTTGCGCTTTTGGGTAACGCCGCGCCGGTGATCGCGCTCATGATCTCGATGTGCATGCGGCTTATCCCGCAGTTTTTGCGCCGCGGTCGTACGGTGCTGGCGGTGCAGGATGCGATTGATGTGCCTGGCCGCGCGCCGGCCGACCCCGTGCGCTCGCGCCTGCGGGCGTCGAGCGTGTTGATGGGCTGGGGCATGGAGGATTCGCTGGAGCGCGCGGACGCCATGCGCTCCCGTGGATGGGGCGCCGCGACGCGTCGCACGACGTACGCGCGGTATCGGCTGGGGCGCGGCGATGTTGCCGCGCTGGTGGGGCTTGCGCTGTTTGGCGCTGCTACGGTTGCGGTGGCGTGGGCCGCGACGACGCAGTATTCGTTTTACCCTCAGCTTTCGGTGCCGGCGCCGTGGCCTGGCTATATTGTGTACGCGGCTTGGATGGCGCTGCCCTGTGTGCTGCACGCGATTGACGAGAAGAGGTTTGGCTGATGGCTCGGTTGGATAGGGGCCCGGTGTCGGGCACGGCGTGCGGCTTGGATACGCCGGCGATTGAAGCGCGGGGTCTGCGCTTTGCCTACCCCGGGGCCGAGGCGCCGGTGCTCGACGGGCTCGACTGGTCTGTTCCCCAAGGGGCGTTTGCACTGCTGGTAGGTGGTACGGGGTCGGGT
>URNU01000307.1 GCA_900549275.1 uncultured Collinsella sp.
TCGAGTGCGAGCCTGTTGGCGGGCGCTCCGGCTTCAATTCCCTCCAAAAGTGCCTCAAAGAGTGCTTTCTGGTCCAGCCACGATGGATCAGATGCGAAATAGCCGGCGTTGTCGTCGGAAAAATAGGCACCTTCGCTGTCGAGCGCGCGCCAGGCGGCGGCTTCGAGTTCTATGGCGGGTTCGCCCTCGTAGGTTGCCTTGTCGCAGATGCCCAGAATTGCCGCCGCGGCATCAAAGAGACGCCCCATGCTGCTGGTACGCGGGCTGTTGATGCCGCGCTCGATCATGGTGGCTGTCACGCTGCGCGTTTGTTCGTCGAGGCTGTCCAAAAGCCGAGCGGCACCTGGGTGCTCGAGCAGGCCGAGCTCACTGAGCAGGGCGAAGGCGTTGCGGCGGGCGTCGCGCACGGAGGCCGCCCCACCGGGGAGCGCCCAGGTGCGCAAATGCGCGGCGCGCTCAAAGCCGCCAAGGCTGGCAACAAGAAACTCGCCGCCCCAAATGGTCCCATCGGTGCCGGCGCCGGTGCCGTCAAAGGCGATGCCAAGGACGCGCGCGTCGGTTGTAAGCTGGCCCGCGGCGATGGCCTCGGCCATTACGCTCGCGATATGCGCATGATGGTGCTGGACTTCGATAAGCGGCAGATTGTGCTCCCGTGCCTGTTCGCGCGCCCATTGGCTCGACAGATAGCTGGGATGCATGTCGCATGCCAGGGCGGCAGGCGCCAGGTCAAAGAGGCTTTCCAGACGCGTGCGTGCGGCGCTCCAAGCATCGAAAGTCGCGCCGTTTTCGACATCGCCTATATGCTGCGACACAAAGCAGGCCACATGGCCGTCCGAGTTCATGCGCGTGAGTGCAATCGTGGCTTTTTGCTGCGGACCGCAGGCGAGCACGCAGGGCGTGGTGCCGTCGAGCGCCGGCAACGACAGCGGCTGCGGCGCATATCCGCGTGCGCGACGCACGGGCATGACGTCGCCGTCGACCACGCGTACCACGGAGTCGTCGTAGCGCGACAGAATCGCGCGGTCGTTACCGAGCAGCGCATCGGCGATGCCGGCGGCAACAAGGTGCTCCCATGCAAGGGCATCGTCGGTCTTGATGGGCTCTTCGCTCAGGTTTCCGCTGGTCATGACGATTGCGTGCATACCGTGCGCTGCAGCCGCGGCGAGCAGCAAATGTTGAAGCGGGGTGTAGGGGAGCATGACGCCAAGCTCGGGCAAGTCGTGCGCGACGGATGGTGCGAGTTCGAGGGCGTTGGGGGAGCCGTGGGTGTCGCTGCCGGCTGCGCGGCGACGCAGCAGCACGATGGGACGAACGCTGCCGGCCAGCAGATCGCGCTCAACGTCATCGATATGACACAGGCACTCGGCGTCGGCAAGGCCGCGCACCATAACGGCAAGCGGCTTGTTGCTGCGACGCTTGCGACGGCGCAACTCGCATACCGCTTGTTCGTTGGCGGCGTCGCAGGCTAGGTGGAACCCACCGAGACCCTTGATGGCGACGATGCCGCCGCCTGCCAGCAGCTCGACGCAGCGTTCGATGATGGCATCGCTGGCCTCGCGCGTGGAGCCGACGGCTGGTGTCGCGTCGACACCCGCTGGCACAACGCCGCGATCCGCCTCGCGCCACGTAATATGCGGTCCGCAATCAAAGCAGGCATCGGGCTGCGCGTGAAACCGCCGATCGAGCGGGTCGGCATACTCTGCGGCGCAGGTGGGGCACATGGGAAAGCGGTCCATCGAGGTTGCCGCTCGGTCATAGGGCAGCGAGCGAATGATGGTAAAGCGCGGTCCGCAATTGGTGCAGTTGATAAAGGGATAATGAAAGCGTCGGTCGGTGGGGTCGAACAGCTCGCACAGGCAGTCGTCACACGTGGCGATGTCGGGCGAGATGAACGTCGTGTGGGCGGTTTGATTCTGCGACGCCACAATGCGAAAGCCCTGCTTGTTAGCGGCGTCCCAGTCGCCGGGTGCTAGGTCCACAACCTCGACATGCTCCACGCGAGACGCCGCAGGCGCATGCT
>URNU01000308.1 GCA_900549275.1 uncultured Collinsella sp.
AAAGCCGCTTCGACAGCTCCAATAACCATCCCAGACGAAGCCGATGCCGCCTCGACGGCGCCGGCAAGCACCCCAACAGCGCCCAAAGCCGCCCAACAGCCCTAGCGATCGCCTCGATTAGACCCAGATGTGGCCCTCGTAGCCGTATCCGGACAGCCCGCAAATCGAAGGTGAATGGTTTCCCGCGAAGTGAACGAGCCAAAACGAACCCCCGGAGCATCGACACTTTTGGCGGCTCATTTCCTGCGGTTTTGGCGCCAAAAAGTGTGGATGCTTCGGGGGTCCAAAAACACTCGTTCACTTCGCGGGAAACCATTCACCTTCAATACGGCAGCACCCCCTCCGCTGCCAAAGGCCCACTTACCAATGCTGATGCGCCTCAATAACGGTCTGCCAGAGCTTAAACCGCTTTGTCTCGAGGCGCGCCTGTGCCAAATATCGCGCTTCCTCAGTCATAGGCTTGCAAAATATGGGCCGCTTGCGACGATGCAGCTTTCGTCGGATGCGCTCGCACAAGCGGACGAGCTTTTCGTAGTCGCTCGCCTGGTCAGTCGTCACCGTAAAGTACGCGACCCCATTGAGCATCTGCAGCTCGTTGCGACGCTCGGCATCCTTGTGGATTTTCTCGCTTCCATCATGTATGGCATCGCTGTCGTAATCGACCAGCGCGGTAAGCACCTCGGGCAGCAAGCCAGCCCTTACTTTATCCAGGCCCACCTCTGCTTTCGCCGTAAGCGTTATGTCGGGCGTGCGCTCCAACACGCGCAGTTTGCGGTTGCGCCCATCGTTGTAACCGTCGCGAATGAAGTACTTCTTGTTCAGCTCGGCCTTGCCCAGCGCAAGCCCGCCGTAATGCGCAGGCAGCGACATAAACATGCAAAGCTCCGACTCCCTTGGAGACCGTGAGCCCTCTTCCACGTACGGAAGCAACGCCTTCGCCTTGGCGGCGCCTCTCACCTTTGGCGCCCGGTCAAGGTACGCCGCAATGAGCCCCTTGGTCGTGAGCTTCCCATCGCGCATGCCCGCATCCCTACTGGTCACCCCGCCGGGAGCAAGGTTATCCAGCCGGTAGTCCGATGTCATGGCATAGCCGGCATAGATGGCCTCCGCCGCATCGCCGTCGTGCGTGGCCTGCAAAAACGCCAGCTCGGGAGAGCACACGTACGCATCCAGATCGCCCGTCCAGTGGCCCAGCGAGATAAACGAACCCGCCGGGAGCTCGTTGGTGCACAGGTGCGTCTTAACGTGCTTGCTCCGCCGACGGTCGGCGCGCGACGGCACCAGCAAATCCAGCGTTTCGACCCCCAGGTCATAGCGATCGATAACCTCCTGCGCTTCTTGGTCCAAGAGCGCGCAGGCGCCTGCAATCGACACGACCCCTGGTTCCGAATCCCCAAAGCGAGGGTTCGGCATGTGCGCCAAAAGCGCCAGCGCAGCGTTATGTGAAACGATAAAGTACCTCATGGCGCGAAGATAGCACGCGCGTCGGCGGCCGTTGGCGGTCCTGCTACGTTTTCGGTAAACAACCGGCGGATTTTCGCCGCGGCGCGTCCAAAGTGTTCATTCGTCGACGTCTAGCTGCAAATCCGTCAAGCTTTTGGCAAGGTTGCCGCTCAACTGGCCAAAAGCTGACCATGTAGTTGCCCATTTGCTTGACGGCACGCCCCCGCCAAAACACCCCGCGACTTCTTGAACGGTCGAAGCATCCATCCAGCGACCGCATGCCACGCCGCAATCGCCTCGTTAAGACAGCAGACGCCACCGGCCACCAGCTCAAACACCGCCGACCCCAGCCGCGTGTATCGAGCACCCAGCGCTGGGGTATCCTTGGAGCACATGCACCGCAAGCCACACAAAGGAGCCGCCATGCGCACCGAGCTCGATGTTCCCTTTTCGCACAAAGACGAGGCCAAGGCCCTGGGCGCCAAGTGGGACCGGACCAAGAAGATCTGGTACGTGCCCGATGGCGTCAACCCCGAGCCCTTTGCCGCGTGGCTGCCCGGCGTGGATCGCTCC
>URNU01000309.1 GCA_900549275.1 uncultured Collinsella sp.
ATCACCGTGCTTATCGTCTGGTTTGGCGCGCAGGGCGTGTCCGACGGCGTGATGCAGGTCGGCAACATGATGGCGTTCATCTCCTACACCATGCAGATCGTTATGGCGTTTATGATCCTCACCATGGTTTCGGTCATCCTGCCCCGTGCCGAGGTCGCGGCCGAGCGCGTGGAAGAGGTCATCACCTGCCCCACGAGCATCAACGACCCCGCCTCGCCCAAACTGCCCGCGGCCAACGCGCCGCGCGGTGAGCTCACCTTCCGCGACGTGAGCTTCCAGTATCCCGATGCCCGCGCCGATGTCATCAGCGGCGTGAACTTCACCACGCATGCCGGTCAGATGCTCGGCATCATTGGCTCCACGGGCTCGGGCAAGTCTACGCTCGTACAGCTGATTCCGCGCTTATACGACGTCACGGGCGGCAGCATTTCGCTCGACGGCATCGACGTGCGCGACATGACCCTTTCCGAGCTGCGTCGCCGTATTGGTTATATCCCGCAGCAGGGTCGCCTGTTCTCGGGCACCGTCGAGAGCAACCTTAAATTTGCCGGCGACATGGTAAGCGATGATGACATGCACCGGGCGGCACGCATCGCCCAAGCCGAGGACTTTATCGCCGAGCGCGAGGGCGGTTACGACTCCCCCATCAGCCAGGGTGGCTCCAATGTTTCGGGCGGTCAGCGCCAGCGTCTGGCCATCGCCCGCGCCCTGGCCAAGAAGCCCGAGGTCGTAGTTTTCGATGACTCGTTTAGCGCCCTCGACTACAAGACCGACGCGCGCCTGCGCGAAGAGTTGGCCAAAAACGTCACTGACGCCGCGCTCGTGGTAGTGGCCCAGCGCATCGCGACCATCATGCACGCCGACCAGATCATCGTGCTCGACGACGGCCACGTGGTGGGCACCGGTACGCACGAGGAGCTGCTGCACAGCTGCCCGGCGTACCTGGAGATCGCACAGTCGCAGCTTTCCGCCGAAGAGCTGGGGCTTACCCAAGAAGAAATTGCAGCCGTCACGGAAGGAGGCGAGCGCTAATGGCAGACGAGACCAAGACTCAGATTCCCAAGCCCACCCGCCAGCGTGGTCCCATGGGCCGCATGGGCGGCATGCGTCGCGGCGAAAAGGCCAAGGACTTTAAGGGCACCATGAGGCAGCTGCTCGGCTATATCGGCCAGCACAAGATTGCCGTGTTTACCGCCGTCGCCTTTGCCGTGTGCTCGGTCATCTTTAACATCGTGGGACCCAAGGTGCTCGGCCAGGTTACCACCAAACTGTTCGAAGGCCTGGTCGCCAAGGTCAACGGCACCGGCGACGTTGACTTTGACTGGATCGCCAAGACGCTCGGCTTTTTGCTCTGTCTGTATCTGGCGAGCTCTGTCTGCAGCCTGATCCAAGGCTGGCTCATGACCGGTGTCACGCAAAAGATCTGCTATCGCATGCGCAAGGAGATCGCCGCCAAGATCGCTGTCGTTCCAATGAGTTACTTCAACGGCCACAGCAAGGGCGACGTGCTCAGCCGCATCACCAACGACGTCGATACGCTCGGCCAGTCGCTCAACCAGAGCGTAACGCAGCTCATCACGTCGGTGACGCAGATTATCGGCGTGCTCGTCATGATGCTGTCGATCAGCCTGCCGCTCACCGGCGTCACCGTGCTCACGCTGCCGGCAGCCGCGATTATCCTTGCCGTGATGATTCACTTCTCGCAGCCGTACTTCCGAGAGCAGCAGCAGGTTCTGGGCACCGTCAACGGCATTATCGAGGAGGATTTTGCCGGCCAGAACGTCATTCAGGTGTTCGACCGCGCCGAGGCCTCAATCGAGGAGTTCGACCGTCAAAACGACCGACTCTTTATTAGTGGCTGGCGCTCGCAGTTCCTATCGGGCCTGATGATGCCGCTTATGAGCCTGGTGGGCAACATGGGCTACGTGGGAGTCGTCGTGGTGGGTGCGCAGCTCGCGCTGACCGGCAATGCCACGCCCGGCGACATCCAGAGCTTTATCCAGTACGT